>JAZOPW010000101.1:0-2299 GCA_045655785.1 Eubacteriales bacterium | reverse complement strand
CCGTCGGGTAACCGAGCTTTCCGACCGCGTGATCGTGCGGATTCCGCTGATCCCGGGCGTGAATGTCGGTGATGCCGACATAGGGGGCTTTGCCGCCATTCTGAACACCTTTGGAAAAGGACTGCGCGGAGTGGAGGTTCTGAAGTACAACAGTCTTGCGGCGTCGAAATATGAGGTCTTGGGAAAGACCTACCAAGCATTTGGTGCGCAAAAGCAGACCGCCGAAGTGCTTCGCGCCTTCTGCACCCGCCTGCAGTCCGCCATCTCGCATCGCTGCGACGTGTTCTTTGTGGAATAGTTTTTGTGGAATATTTTTTGTGGGGAAACTTTTGAGATAGTTTCCCCACACCCTTTCAAAACTTTCCCCAAAAAGGTTATTTGCTAAATTGGGAAAGTCAGATCACTTTAACCAAAAGCTGAGTATTTGCGGTTCTGCGTGGCAGTTTGCGGGTGTTTAGCCCGCAAGTAAATACCCGTAGCGACCAATCTTTGTTAGCACTTGTTATGCGGTCGCGTTGTTCGCGTTGGTTCCGATCGCCCTACGGGTTTCGACAAGCTCAAGATGAAGGACTTAGTTTGGTTGTTAGGATGACGGACTTGGGTTTGGTTGTCGAGATAACGGACGCAGTTTTGCTCTCAAATGTCGGACTTGACAAAGCGGGAAAATTATAGTATAATGAAGGCAACAAAAAAGGGGGAGCTGACATGAAAGATTATCTGATGCGCGGAATCCGAGCGGCGTTTTCGTGGGAGCGAATCTTCTGCCGTTTGATCGCGTCTTGGTTTGCGTTCGTTGTCCTGATCCTGGCGATGTACGGAGAGGGATTCCCTAAAATTGACTACGCTCTGGAACTCGGGCTGATCCCCGCCATTCTCATCATCATTGCCTTTTTCGCGCTATTTTCGGCGGGTTGTACGGTTGTGCAGGAGATGCATACCGATTCGTGGCTTCTGTTGCTGACGGCAAGCATCTGCGCCTTTTGTTGGCTGATGGAATTTGAACACAAAACCGACAAGTTTTTGTTTTTCCTCGGCGTCGTTGGGGTCTATGCCATGATCGTCATCTACTTTCTGCGGCAAAACACGGCTCTGCTGTCGGCACTGCAACCCGGCAAACGGACGGTTTGGTGTATCGGCGTAGCCGCCGCGGTGGTTGCCTGTGCGGTTTTGGCAAGCATTACCTGCCTGCGCTACAAGACCTTTTCCTCTCCGAACTTCGATTTCGGTCTGTTTTGTAATATGTTTTACAATATGAAGGAAACGGGTCAGCCGCTGATCACGAGCGAGCGCGACCAACTCCTCTCGCATTTCGCGGTACACATCTCGCCCATTTTCTATCTGCTCCTGCCCTTCTATTGGCTCTTCCCCTACCCCGAGACGTTGCAGATCGGGCAAGCGGTCATTTTGCTTGCGGGAGTCGTTCCCGTCATCCTGCTTTGCCGTCACTTCAAGCTTTCGGGCAAGGTGACCTGTCTTTTGTCTCTGCTCTACTCCTTTTACCCTGCGCTTTCCACAGGTTGCTTCTACGACATTCACGAAAACTGCTTCCTGCCGTTTTTCTTGCTTTGGACCTTCTATTTCTTTGAGAAAAAGAAGTACATCCCCATGTATCTCTCGGCGATCTGCGTGCTGGCGGTCAAGGAGGACGCGGCGATCTATCTGCTGCTGTTTGCGCTTTTCGTGCTTCTTTCGGAGCGTAATTATCTGCACGGTGCCGCGCTTGCGGGGCTTGCCGTCTCTTATTTCGGGGTGGCGTACTACCTCTTGCAGACCTACGGAACCGGCGTACTCTCCAACCGCTTCGATAATCTCATCTACGATCAGGACGCAGGCATTTTCGGCGTGGTCAAGCTCGCCCTGATCAACCCGGGCTATCTCTTTACCCAGCTATTTACCACAAGCAAGGGAACCTGGGATAAGGTCGTGTTCTTTTTGCAGATGCTTCTGCCGCTCGGCTTTTTGCCCTTCTGCACCAAGAAGGCCTCCCGTTGGCTTCTGCTGACCCCGATTCTGATCAATATGCTGTCGCATTATCAATATCTTTACGACCTTGGCTTCCAATACCATTTTGCGGTCACGGCATTCCTCTTTTACGCGGTGATCAAAAATCTGCCCGAGCTGTCCTTCCCCACGCGGCAGACGCTGTTGGGGCTTGCCGCCACGGCTTGCTGTTGTCTTTACCTCTTCACGGTGGTGCCCAAGCTTTCCACCTATGCCGACCGTTGGGAAAACAACCGTGAGACCTATCGGCAGATGGAGGAGATCCTTGACACGATCCCCGACGACGCGTCGGTCAACT
>JAZOPW010000100.1:0-3576 GCA_045655785.1 Eubacteriales bacterium | reverse complement strand
CACAGTCCTTCGCCTCCTACCTCAATGACCATATCTTCAAGCGCGCCCCCTTTGCATCGGTCAACCTCATCCCCGCCACAAAGGACGCAGAAACGGCTTGCGCAGAGTACACCGCTCTGCTGGAGCAATATCCGCCCGACGTGGTTTGCATGGGAATCGGAGAAAACGGACACATTGCGTTCAACGATCCTCCCGTTGCCGATTTCAATGACCCCAAGGTCATCAAAAGAGTGGCACTTGACGAGATCTGCCGTATGCAACAGGTGCATGACGGTTGCTTCCCCACATTGGAAAAGGTACCGCAATATGCGCTGACGCTCACCGTTCCCGCTCTGATGTCGGCAAAGCATTTGATCTGCACGGTTCCCGCCGCGACCAAGGCAGGAGCCGTCCGCGCCATGCTGTGCGGTCCTTACGGTGAGGCTTGCCCTGCAACCGCCTTGCGCAAGCATGAAAGTGCCAAGATGTTCCTCGATCGGGACAGTGCCTCGCAGGTGATCGAATGATGAAGCTCCTGTTTTACGGCTTTCGCCATTCTCATATTTACGCACTTTATCAAAAGGCATCGGAATCCGAATTGGTTGACATCGTCGCCTGCATTGAGCCGAACACCGCCGCAAAAAGCCATGCAGAGCAGGCATTGGGCGCGGTCTTCACCGAACGGTCATACGATGAGCTGCTCGGCACCGATATTGATGCCGTGGCGATCGGATGCGCGTACGGCGACAGAGGTCAAGCGGTCATCAAAGCCCTGAAGGCAGGAAAGCACGTCATCGCGGACAAGCCGCTTTGCACAAGATGGGAGGCGCTGACCGAGATCCGTGCGATTTCCGAGGAAAAGAATCTAAAAATCGCTTGTATGCTCGAATTGCGCTATCTGCCGCAAGTCCTCCGCGCCAAGGAGATCCTCGACAGCGGACGGCTGGGTCAGGTGCGCAACCTTGCATTCAACGGTCAGCACTGTATCGACTACGCCCATCGCCCCACCTGGTATTTTGAAGAAAATATGCACG
Organism: Eubacteriales bacterium; assembly: GCA_045655785.1. Classification (GTDB taxonomy): domain Bacteria; phylum Bacillota; class Clostridia; order Oscillospirales; family CAG-272; genus UMGS1865. Next base: position 2,563 of record JAZOPW010000100.1, on the reverse strand, counting down.
GCGGCACGATCAATGACCTTGCAATCCACGGAATTGACCTTGTCAGACGCCTGACAGGTCTTGAATTCCAAAAATTCGACGCCGCGCGTGTCTGGAATGCCTATGCGACCAAGCACAAGGGCTTCAAGGATTCGGCGATCTTTATGGCACGCCTTGAAAACGGTGCGGGTGTTCTTGCCGACGTCTCCTATTCGGCACCCTCACAGGTCTTCTCGCTTCCCACCTATTGGGAATTCCGTGTCTGGTGCGACAAGGGAATGCTCTCTTTTCATTACACCGACGGGAAGGTCACCCTGTATGAGGAAGCCACACCGAATGCTGTCCTGCTTGCAGGGACAGAAGTGAATACAGACTATCTGTTGGATTTTGTAAAGGATTGCACCACCTCCGATCGCTCCGAAACCGAGGAGGTGTTGCGCTCGACCGCAACCGCGCTTCGCATCCAACAGGAAGCCGATAAGGAGGAAATGCAATGAAGTACAGACTCCGAAACGGGATCTTACTTACCCCAAACGGGACAGAGGAACTTGACCTTCTGATCAATGGCAAACGGATCGAGGCATTGATCGGTCGCGAGGAATCCACATCCGAAGAGTACGTCAGCATAGACTGCAATAACCTCTACGTTTCCGCAGGCTTTGTTGACATTCATCAGCATGGCGGCGGTGGCTCCGACTATATGGACGCAACTGCTGATGCCTATCTGCAGGCAACCGACGCGCACCTCAGACATGGTACCACGTCGATCATGCCCACCCTGCTCTCAGCCGACAAAGACGCGCTCCTGACCTCGATCCGTGCGTATCGGAAAGCCAAAAAAGACCCTCGCATAACCTGCAATCTCTTGGGTCTGCACATTGAGGGACCCTATATTTCGCCATTTCAGGCAGGTGCGCAGAAGCCCGAGCATATCCGATGCTTTGACGCCGACGAATACCGAGAGATTGCAAATGTCGGAAACGGTGAGATCAAGCGTTGGAGTGTTGCACCCGAGGTAAAGGGCGCGCAGGATTTTGCCGCATTTGCGTCTGCCAACGGCATCACCTTGAGCATTGCACATTCCAATGCCGATTTTGACACCGTAAAACGCGCATTTGATTGGGGTTTTCGGCACGTCACGCATCTGTATTCCTGTATCAGCACAATCACGCGCCGCAATGGATTCCGTGTGCTTGGCGTATTGGAGGCGGCATATTTTTTGGACGGCATGAACGTGGAGATCATTGCCGACGGCTGTCATCTGCCGCATGAGCTGTTATCCTACGTAACGAAATTCAAAGAAAATGAACGCATCGCGCTGATCACCGACGCCATGCGTGCCGCAGGTCAGGACACCGTAGAAAGCTTTTTGGGAAGCTCGTCAGATCCGCTCCCCGTGATCGTGGAGGACGGTGTTGCCAAGCTGACAGACCGCTCTGCCTTCGGCGGAAGCGTCGCAACTGCCGACCGTCTGGTACACAATATGCTCCAAAGCGGAAGCACACTTGGCGATGCGGTCAAAATGATCACGGTCAATCCGCTGCGCATGATGGGGCTTTCGGTCAAAAAAGGAGAGCTTCGCCCCGCATATGACGCTGACGTCTGCGTGTTCGACCGGGATATTCAGATCAAGCACGTGTTCTGCAACGGCACGCCTGTTTGCTTTGAAGCGTCAAAAACAGAAAAATGACCATTTTTTTCAGCCTTTGAAATGACATAAAAATACCGAAATCGGGCAAAATACCTTTCGATTCTACCGTTTGAAAGGATTTTGCCCGATGCTTACGTTATGTGACGATTACCGTGAAAACGTTCGCCGTATAGACGAAACGTTACGGGTGGATGACAGCTTCGATCTGATCAAAAAGGTGCTCTACCTCGGATCACAGGAGATCACCCTCTATTATATCGACGGCTTTGTGGACGGCGGCTCGATGAACAAGCTGATGATCTATTTTCTGTCGCTGAAAAATCTCGGCGAGCCAACCGAGAGCGGCGGTGAGGCGGCAGCTCGTTATTTTGTGGAGCATCACCTGCCCTACGTCGAGGGAGAAATGACCGCCAACACCGACACCATGCTGCAAATGGTACTGTCGGGAACTACACTGATCCTTGGCGAGACCTTTGGAAGATATGCGATCATCGTCGATTCCCGCACCTACCCCTCGCGCTCGGTGGGAGAGCCCGACACCGACCGCGTCATGCTCGGCTCGCGCGACGGCTTTGTCGAGACGCTGGTCTTTAACACCGCGCTGATCCGACGCCGCATCAGAGACACCGCGCTGACCATGCACTATCTTTCGGTTGGGCGGCGAAGCAAGACCGACATTGTAATGTGCTATCTGAAGGGGCAGGCTGATCCGAAATACATTGGCATGCTTCAAAAAAAGCTGGAGTCGATTGACACAGGCGCGTTGACCATGGGACATGAATCGCTGGCAGAGCTTTTGATCAAGCAACGCTGGTACAATCCCTTCCCCAAGATCCGCTATACCGAGCGTCCCGACGTGGCGGCGGCACAGGTTCTCGAGGGGAGCGTGCTGATCCTATGCGACAACAGCCCCGAGGTCATGGTGCTTCCAAG
>JAZOPW010000099.1:0-2653 GCA_045655785.1 Eubacteriales bacterium | reverse complement strand
ACCCATGTATGGATCTGCTCAAAAAGTACGGGATCAGTGACAAAGGGATCACATGTATGTCGATTGGAAAGAAGAGGAAGGAATTCCTGATAGAGAACGGGAGGAATGATAGTGGAAAGTGAGCGCGAATGAACAGGAGTACAGTAGGCGTGTGCATCGTAGTTCCATGCAACAGAAAGCTCGCCTTGCTTAAGAATTCTGTGATGGTCGTTGATCCAGACCTCAATCTCGCCTTCCAAAACCAAACACAGCTCGATATTGGAGTGAAAATGCAATCGATACGCACGGTTTTGAACCTCTGTGATCGTAAGCGCATTGCTTTTTTCCGTAATCAAAAGAAATTCTGCTTGCATCTCCCCTGTCTCCTCTTCATCTTAAAAAATGACATTCTTTTCTTGCTTTTTGGCAAGCATATGTTAAAACAGTCTGCTATAATTATACTGCTTTGAAACTACTCTGTCAAGCAAAAATGTATTTTTTGTTTTTCCAAGGAGGCGTCCAATATGATGACACAAGCAAAAAGGATTCGCGATTTTACAGAGGGTCCGATTCTCTCGCAAATTATCCGATTTACAATTCCCTTGATCATCACAGGCGTAATGCAATTGCTTTTTAACACAGCGGATTCAATCGTCGTGGGCCGTTGGGGAGGAGACACTCCCGAAGCTCGTGAAAGTGCCTTGGCGGCGGTTGGCTCCTGCGGCTCGGTTATCAATTTGCTCACACTGCTCTTTGCCAATCTCTCATTGGGCGCAGGCGTTTCGGTTGCACAGGATATTGGTTCCAAAAACTATGATGGTGTGAGACGTACTGTACATACCTCGGTTCTGCTTTCCCTCATTGCAAGCGCGATTCTGATAGTGATCGGATTTACATTTGCGCGACCGTTGCTGGTAGTTATGGGAACCGCTCCCGAGGTTTTGGATCAAGCCGTTCCCTATATTTTTGCCTACTTCTGCGGTCTTCCTGCCAAGATCCTCTATAACTACTGTGCCTCAATTCTTCGCTCGGTTGGCGAAAGCACGCGCCCAATGAAATATTTGTTTGTAGCAGGCATCCTCAATGTAGGTCTAAATCTGGTGATGGTCTTGGTTTTCAAATTTGGGGCTTTGGGTGTAGGAATTGCAACAGCGGCATCCTTCTGGTGCTCGGCAATCCTGATCCTGATCCATATGACGAATACCGATGCTCCTTACCATCTCGACATCCGCAACCTTTCCATCGACCGTGAAAAGCTGAAAACCATCCTGCGTATCGGCATTCCCGCAGGCTTACAGGGCATGGTATTTTCCTTCTCACACGTGCTGATCCAAGGCTCAATCAACTCACTTGGAACTGCGGTTGTTGCCGGCAACACTGCTGCTGCGAATCTGGATGGCTACATCTACCAGCCTATGAATTCATTTTACCAAGCAACAGTCACCTTTGTGGGGCAACATAAAGGAGCCCAAAAATATCATCGCATGAAAAAATGTATCCTTTGCTGTGTTGTTTGCGTGGTGATTGTGGGTGCAGTTCTCGGATGGACGATGATAGCACTCGCGCCCTATTTGCTTGAGCTTTATGTCCCCGGGAATACTGCGGCAATCGCCGCGGGCATGACACGTATGAAGGTTTGTACCTCGGTTTATTTCCTTTGCGGACTTATGGAAGTGGGAAGCGGCATTATGCGCGGATTGGGACGCTCCACCACTTCGATGATCACCTCCCTCTCCGGTTCGGTTGCCTTCCGTGTTTTGTGGATTCTGATCGTGTTCCCTTTCGTCCCAACGCTAACTGTACTCTATCTATCCTATACCATCGGATGGATCCTGACCTCAGCCGCGCACTTTATACTATCCTTCTTTGCATTGCGACAAGAGATGCGCATGCAAACAGAAACAGCTTAAGCAGGCGTTATTCACAAGAATCTGTCTTGTTTTTCATCCTGTCCAATCTTGTCATAGCAATCACAATCGACAGAAAGGTAAACAGGTCGCTCAAAATTCCTGCAAGAGAAAACACCACGACGTCGTAAATGACCCACATTGGCATGATGATCAAATTCATGATGCGGATGATTTTGGGGTTGTTGATTCCATTTGCAACCGTGGAAAGCACCTTTGCGCCTATCACAAGCAGGCTCACAGGACCGTGCCAGGTCAGAACTCCAATGATCACAAATAAAACGCCAAAAAGGATCTGAAAGACACGAGTGCTTTTGTTGTGCTTGACGCTGACGCGATATACCGTGTTCGTCACACAACTGACCAGATTGGTTGCCATTCCCGTAAATGCCCCCAACAGTACTGCACCGCAAAGATCAACTCGCTCAAAACACGTAGCCAAATCACCTTTTGGTAGTCCTTGCACTGAAAAGAGAATGCCGAAACCGCCATTCCCGCAAAGCCAATTGTTTATATAAAGATCATATTTTGAAAAAGTGTCTCTAACATCACATACTTCCTTTCCAAAAGCCATTGATTTTTATTCTTCGTATCGGTAAAACCGTTGGCTATACAACAGTTTCGGCTTGGATTTGGCATATAGAAAACGAACCGTGTAAAACAGATCGTCACTTTTGCACAGTTCAAAAGCCGTCTGATCCCTCCTGCAGATATCGATCTTATAGCGACCGGCACGTTCCAGATAAAACACCTTTTCCTCCACGTAC
>JAZOPW010000098.1:0-2014 GCA_045655785.1 Eubacteriales bacterium | reverse complement strand
CCAACGCCTGCAAGCTCCTTGAATGGATATTCACAATCAGGGCGATGTGGATTGATAACTGCGACAGCATCGGGAAGCTCAGAGCGACATTCGTGGTGGTCGGTGATAACCACGTCTACACCTATGCTCTTTGCATATTCTACCTCTTCGTTGGCAGTTATACCGGTGTCTACGGTGATGATAAGCTTTGTTCCACCTTGTCCTATGCTATCAATTGCAGCACAAGAAACACCATATCCCTCACCTGCGCGATTTGGGATGTAATAGTCGATATTAGCTCCCTTTGATTTCAGGTAAAGATAGATGGTGCATACGGAGGTAACGCCATCAACGTCATAATCTCCGTAAATTGTGATTTTTTCCCCTTTCTCGATTGCAGACATAACTCGTTTGATGCCGAGCTCCATGTCTTTCATCAAAAATGGGCTGGAGAGCATTTCACTTTCCATGTAAATGAATGATTTTGCGGATGTAACGTCGGTGTATCCGCGATTGTAAAGAAGTTTGGCAATAATCGGGTTTATACCAAGCTCGTCAGCTATTTCTTTAACTTTTGTCAAGCTATCATTGGTATCAGGTGATTTTAATATCCAATTCTTCTCCTTTGTTTCTTTGATTTTTTTCATTATATGTTTAACCGTTAGTGGGACGTATGTCCCCCTTCCATAATAATATGCAAAATCGGTTCGCAGTCTAAATTTCACCTGCGAATAATAGGCTTGAACTCGGACATGAGTGCTGTCGCACATTTCAGTCCGTCTATTGCAGCGCTTGTAATTCCGCCCGCATATCCTGCGCCTTCTCCGGCGGGATAAAGATTTTTGTAACCCAAGGCTATCTTGGTATCATTATTTCTTAAAATTCTTATTGGTGCGCTCGTTCTAGTTTCTGCACCGGTTAGTATAGCTTTTGGATCTGCAAATCCGTTAATTTTTTTATCGAACGACACAAGAGCGGTTCTTATTGAGTCTGATACGATTTTGGGTAAATAACGCTCCGGTGATGTTAATGAAACGTTGTTTCCACTCATGTAAGTAGGTAAAACTTTGCTGGGATAGCTTTCCAGTTTCCCTTTGAGAAAATCTCCTACCGTGATAATAGGGGCTTTATATTCCCCACCCGCTGCGCTAAAAGCAGCTTTTTCTATATTTCTTTGGAACTCTATAGCCTTTTTCGGTGTAGCTCCGTAGTCATCACGGAAAACCGAACAAACAACGGCACAGTTTGAGTTTTTTCCGTCACGTTGGCTGTAACTCATGCCGTTAACTACAGTTCCCTCTTCTTCGCTTGTTGCGGCAACTACCTCGCCGCCCGGACACATACAGAAGGTGTAAACGCCTCTGACCTTTGTATTATGAGAAAGATTGTATTCAGCGTGTCCAAGTAATGGGTGACCTGCAAAGTCACCGTAAAGGGATCTATCTATGTCAGCCGCCAGGTGCTCTATACGCATTCCGACGGAAAAATCTTTTGCTTCAATAGCCATGTTTTTGCCGATGAGCGTTTCGTAAGTGTCTCTCGCACTGTGGCCTATCGCAAGTATCAGCGCGCCGGCTTCTATAGCTCCTTTGTCAGTTATGACTGAGGTGACTTTGCCGTCAGTACATTCAAAATCCAACATCTTGGTGTTATAGAGAACCTTTCCACCGAGCTTGACAATTCGTTCGAGAATGTGATCGACGATTTGAGATATTACGTCTGTGCCAACGTGTGGCTTGGCTATGTATTTGATTTCTTCTTTTGCGCCGAACTCTACCAAACGGTCCATAACGTATGAGCATAACGGATCGTTTATACGTGTCACAAGCTTGCCGTCCGAAAACGTTCCGGCTCCGCCGGCGCCAAACTGTATATTTGTATCTTTATCTAAAACGTGTGTTACGTGGAATCTTTTTACCGAATCTATTCGATCTTTAATGCACGATCCTCGTTCTATAACTATTGGAGCATATCCGTGTTCTGCCAAAACGAGTCCTGCAAACATACCGGCAGGACCTGTCCCGACCACAACCGG
>JAZOPW010000097.1:0-2470 GCA_045655785.1 Eubacteriales bacterium | reverse complement strand
TCATCGGGCAAGCAATCAGCGCTTATTTCCGCACTCCGAGCAGAATTTCGCACCTGCTTCATTTTTGTGTCCGCACTCGGTGCAGAACCAATGCTCGTCAGCAGGCTTGGGAGAGCCGCATTCAGAGCAGAATTTCCCCGTATTGACCTTACCGCAGGAGCAGGTCCAGCCGCTTGCTGCCTCGGGCTTTTTGGAACCGCACTCCGCGCAGAATTTTCCTGTATTTTGCGCACCGCAGGAGCATACCCATGCACCTGCCGCAGCCTGTGCCTTTTGTGCCGCCTCGCGTTGTGCCGCCTGTTGCTGCATTTGAGCCGCATTGGTAGCCGATGCGGAAGCCATAAAATTACCTGCCGCATTCATACCCATGCCCATGCCCATGAATGCCTGTGCCGAGCCTGCGGAATTGCTGCCCGCATTTTCCATTCCGCGTGCGATCGCACCCTGAACGTAGCCTTCACGTACAGCGGCATCTCCCAGCATCGCGCCCTGGTTGCGCATATTGATCAGCTTCTTCGATTCCTCGTCGTAGCTGACGCTTGCAATGCCGACCGACGCGATCTCAAAGCCGCGCATATTCTTCCAATCCTCATCCAGCTCATTTGCCATGTAGCGGGAAAGCTCACGCGTTTTGGAGACCACCTGCGAGATGCGAATGTTATCGACCGACATCTGGTTGATTGCCGCCTGAAGAGCCTCTAAAAATTCCGAAAGATACTGCGCGTTGATGTCCTTGATGTCCACGCTTGTGGCATTCTTCGGAATTGCCTCGGCATAGAATTTGATCGGGTCAGTTACCTTGATCGAATAGGTACCGTGTGCGCGCAGAAACAGCTCGCTGTTATAAAAATTATCGAAATAGTTGACGGGTGTCGGCGTTCCGAACTTGATCCCCTTGATCTCCTGGAGATTGATGTAGAACACCTGTTGCTTCTGCGAGGGAACACCCGCATACCGCACTCTGCCGAACGCCTCCTTCAAGGTGTCTCCAAACTGTCCGTTGAAGAGCGAGGGAGCCGAAGAATGCTCCACCTTATAGTAGCCCTCCTCTGCGGTATAATCGACGATCTTACCGCCGTCAACCAACAGCATGAACTGATTGGGATAAACGTGAATGATCGAGCCGTTGGACACAATGTCCTCGGTTCCCTTTTTATTGGAGTTGCGCTTATCGTTTGCGCGTACCTTTACACCCTTTGCAAACACCGTGGTATCGGTCATGGAGTCCGCCTCAAAGACCTCTTGCCACTGATCTCCCAGAGCGCCGCCCATGGCACCCATAAAGGCTTTGATAATTCCCATATCCATTCTCCTTTATATTGTTTATTTTCGATTTCTGTTCGGTTATTGGTTACCTTTTTCTATTATACACTATCCAAATGAAAAATGCAACTTTATTCTATAAAAAAGTCTTTTTATTGTGCGATCGGGGTTTTGATGCGGTGTGCGCCGTATTGATGCTGCATGTCGAACAGCAGTCGGATCAGGTGCGGATAGTACGGAATGAACTCTCCGCTTGCAATCATGTCCAATATTTTCTCCTCACTCGCCCATTCCACACGCTCGACCTCCTCATATTGCAGGGTCAGCGTCTCGAGCGCGGGCTCGGCATGCATCAGATAAAAATCGTCAAAGCCGTCCTCAAAATTCACAGAAAGATGTGGCTGGACATTGGAAAAATCCAAATCAAGACCAACCTCCTCCAACAGCTCACGCGCCGCCGCCTGACGGGAGGTGTCTCCCATCTGCGCACTGCCGCCCACGGTCACGTCCCACAATCCCGAAAAGCCCTTCTTGAAGGGCTGACGCTTCTGGATCAGCATTTCATTCTTACTGTTGAACACACAAACGTGTACCACCAAGTGATAGTCCCCATCCTTGATCGGCTCGCCACGCTTCATCACACCGCCCTTTGGGATGCGGTTTTCGTCGTAAATATCCCACAATTCCATATGTAATACTCTCTTTTCATCCATGCTTTTCGTCAACGCGTTCCCATCAACGCACTCAGCTCCTCCATCTGCGCGCGCGTTGGCTCGGGTATCTGCTCACATCGGAACGGAATGCCCATTTTTTCATATTTGACCGTGCAAAGCTTGCGAAACGGCAACAGCTCGATCTTATCCACACAGGAATGCGCATCGGCGATCGCCTTCCATGCAAGCGCGTCCTTGGGCGAATCGTTCAGCGTGGGAATGATCACCTGACGCAGGGTCGTGAGGATCTTTTTTTCATTTAAGTAGTCTAAAAAGCGCAAGGGAGTCTCGATCGGACAGCCCACGTATGCGCGGTAATGCTCATCCGACACATATTTCAGATCCAACAGCACACGGTCTGTCACGTCAAGCAATGCCTTTACCGACTCATCCAAGAGACACCCCGAGGTGTCAAGGCAGGTGTTGACCCCCTCCTTGTGGCAAAGCTCGAACAACTCACGCACAAACGCCGCCTGCAACAGCGGCTCGCCGCC
>JAZOPW010000096.1:0-4851 GCA_045655785.1 Eubacteriales bacterium | reverse complement strand
CCTTGCAGTCGCAATGTGAAATGAAATTTGCCCACATTCGCGTCAGCGAATATTTCACATTTGCGGAGCAAATATTTCACAGCGAAGCTATTTCACTTGCCCGCAAGGGCAAATTTCGTTGAAAAAAGACCAAGTCGATTTCGACTTGGTCTTTTTTCTGGCTGGGGCACTAGGATTCGAACCTAGGTAATGACGGAGTCAGAGTCCGTTGCCTTACCGCTTGGCGATGCCCCATTCACAACGCTTATTATAACAGATTTTACTTGATTTGTCAATAGGTTTTCATAATTTTTTTCGCTTTTCAAAGCAATTTTTTACGAATTTTTTTCACGCGAATTTTCAAGAAAATATTTCATCATTTTTTATCCCCATCGGATAGTATGACACATGCGGCAGACTATGATGCATCCGTTCCCCAAAAAACAACTGCCTCCCTGTCTTTTATCCAAGGAAGCAGTGTGTTTCTATCGAGTAATCGGATCAATATCTGTTTGTGTACCCGTCGTCGGTGTCATCGGTGTTGCCCGGCTGCGTCTCGTCCCCGGGCTGACCAAAGCTACCCTCGGTGGTTGTTTCCTCGTCGGACTCGGTCGTTTCTCCGTCTGTCGTATCGGCAGACTCCTCATCGGTCGTGCTTTCCGTGGTTTGCTCGGCGGTGGTCTCCTCGGTGGTATCGTCGGAGGTATCCTCGTCTCGCGGTACATAAGTGACACAGCTCCAGAGTGAAGCAGCCAAAGCCAACAGCAAAAGTACCGCTGTGATGCGTTTGATCTTCATATGTATCGGTTTCCTTTCTCTTATCGTTCGTCTTATTATATCATACAAAAAATGGCTTGTCAAGAGTTGGTTTTATATTTGTACGCCAAATTCAAAAGGCGTTCCATTCGACAAAAAGAACAGAGACGCTTTGGTACGTTCTCTGTTCTCTTTGGTGATGCGCTCAATCGGTCAAAGAGGTGTACTCCTTACGGTATTGCACCTTCTCGTCACTGTACAGCTCATTGATCGAAGCCTCGGACTCATTGTAGAAAAGTGTGGATCCCTCAAACCACACCGACCAGATGCCATCGTCGGTCAGGGCGTTCTGCGCATTGCCGTCCCAATCCGCGCGGATGAAGTTCGGCATTACTGCAAGCAGGATCTCGGCACAGCTCTGTGTTTCCGAATAGGAAATGAGGCTGTCGGTTGCGGTCTTGTACAACCCGTCCTCGATATCGGGATAGGGCGTGATGATGCTTCCGTCGGGTGCGGTATAGAAATAGAGTGAATCCTTCTCGCCCAAAGGATAGGCGCGCAATGTGATGATCGACAGCGGCTTTTGATAATCCATTCTCGCCGTGTTGTACACATAGTCGCCCTGCAAATCAAACAGGTTGATCGAATACATGGTGCCGCTGTTGTCCAGATTGCGGACGTAACCGTCATAAGACGAAATGCAACCGTGTGTAAATCCCTTTTCAATCATCGAATCGGCAATCAAATCAATGACAAACGCGTTTTTCATACGGAAAAAGTCGATGAAATCAGTGATGCCGTTCTCCTCGGCAAATGCCAGGTATTCCTCTGACACGCGCAAGCACACGCGGTTATCTCCCAACAGCTCCAGCTCCACCGACGCGGGATCGGCGGCAAATTGCGCCAGCTCCTCGAAATATGCCGCGATCTCATCGTTGACATACGGGTCGTCGTCCTTTGCGGCAGGCAGGGATTCCGCGCCGAAAAACAGCGTTTCGTACTCCACGCAAAGCGCACCGAGATACAAATGTCGGCTTTCATGCTCCGTCAACACCGAAAAGGCATTGTACAGCGCAGGGTCAACCTGCATCTCCGTGTTGGGATTGCTATTCAAATCGTACACGTTGACGACTCCGTCAAAATGTCGGTCACGGTTGAAGAGCCGATATGCCCGCACCGCCGTCTCGCCATACAGGGCTGTGATCTGTTTCTTCTCGGCGGCGGGAGAATGCTCCCCCGCACCGATATAGTAGCTGAAAATGAAATCCTCGCCGCAGCTAATATCAGAGGACTTTGCCTCGACCTCGATCCATCCGGGATCGGTCGTCAAAAGCTCGGAAAGCGCATAGCTGAACGCGCCGATTGCGATTGCAACAAATACAATCAGCAGGATCCATCTCTGCTTGACGTTTTTCTCCGAGACCTCGATCTGCCGAATCGGCTTGAGACCGGTCGGTCTTTCATTTCTCGCTTTATTTCCCATACTTACCTCGTTTGCTCGGCATCAGATCACGGCAAGGATCAGCAACAGACCGAACAATGCCAAAATCGCGCCGATCACACCCAAGCCTGCCAAAGCACCCTTGAGACACATTTTGTAGTTGCGGATATGCTTGAAGCGTCTGAACAGGAATGCCGCGATCAGACCGATGGGCGGCAGGAAGAAGGAGCCGACCGCATACAGCTTGCTTCCGGTATCGTGCAGAGGTGCCTCCAGGATCGCTTCATCGATCCGAACGTCCTCCTCCACGGATGACGGCAGCTCGGGATCCCCCTCCTTGCGGAAGGTCACCGAATTGACGTGCTCTCCCTTTTCGCGGATCGCGCGGTATTCCTCGATCTCCTTTTTGTTACCGAACACGTAGTGATCGTTTCCGATGCAGACCAGCTCGGGCTGATCCTCGCTGTAATCATGCACCGACGGATCGTAGGTCTGCAGGATCTTATTCTTTTCCAATCTCGGATCGGGAATCGGGATAGCAGAGATCAGGGAACGCGTATAGGGATGGAGCGGGAAGTTGAACAGCTCCTCCGCGTCTGCGATCTCCACAATATTACCCTTATAGATAACACCGATACGGTCGGAAATAAAGCGGACAATCGAAAGGTCATGCGCGATAAACAGGTAGGTGATGTCGCGTTCGCGTTGGAACTTCTTCATCAGGTTCAGCACCTGCGCACGGATCGACACGTCGAGTGCCGAGATCGGCTCGTCGGCAATAACAAGCTCGGGTTGCATGACCATGGCTCTTGCCAGACCGATTCTTTGACGCTGACCGCCCGAAAACTCGTGGGGGTAACGTGTCAGATGCTCGGGAAGCAGACCCACCGCCTCGATGATGTCCTCTACCTTGCGGACACGATCCTCTTCATTCTTGAACAGGTGGAAGTTATACAGACCCTCCGACACGATATAGTCAACGGTTGCACGCTCATTGAGCGACGCGGCGGGATCCTGGAACACCATCTGGATGTTACGGATCACCTCACGGTCAAGCGTACGCGAGGTCTTTCCCGAAATGCGGACGCCCTTGTATTGGATCTCGCCCTTGGCGCATTGGTTGACACGGATCACGGCACGTCCGATGGTGGTCTTACCCGAGCCCGATTCTCCAACCAACGAGAAGGTCTCGCCCTTGTAGATATCAAAGGTCGCGTCTTTTACTGCTCTTACGGCTCTGTCTCCCTTGCCAAAGGTAATGTCCACATCCTTCAGTGACAGCAGGATCTCCTTGCCATTCTCCGCAATCGGTCCCTTCTCGGGCAGATGCTGGGCAAGATTCTTGTTGGAACGGGAGAAGAGACGCGGCTTTTTTTCTTTTACGGTTTCATTCTTTTTTGACACAAGCGCTTCCTCCCTTACATATTGTATGCGCTCTGCATCTTTTCGTGGATGTTCTGAATAATCTCGGGCTTCTCCACCTTGGGGGCTCTTGGATCCAGCAACCATGTTTTTGCAAAGTGCGTTTCGGTAATTTGGAACATCGGGGGTTCCTTCAAGGTATCAACCTTAAGGCAATAGGGGTTTCTCGGAGCAAACGCGTCACCCACGATCTTGTTGTAAAGAGAAGGCGGCGTTCCCGAGATCGAATACAGCTCGGTGTTTCTTTGTGCCAGCTGCGGCAGAGAGGACAGCAGAGCCCACGTATAGGGGTGGCGCGAATCGTAGAAGACCTCCTCCACGGTTCCCAGCTCCACAACCTGTCCCGCGTAAAGCACGGCGACACGGTCGGCTACGTTTGCAACCACACCGAGGTCATGCGTGATAAACACGATGGTGTAATTGAATTCCTTTTGCAGATCCTTCAAAAGCTTGAGGATCTGTGCCTGAATGGTTACGTCGAGTGCCGTGGTGGGCTCGTCACAGATTAGGATCTTGGGCTGACAGCAGAGTGCGATCGCAATGACGATTCTCTGTCTCATACCGCCCGAATATTGGAAGGGATAGTCGTCAAAACGCTTCTCCACGTTCGGGATTCCCACCTTTTTCATCAGAACCAATGCACGCTTTCTTGCCTCGATCTCGGAGCAATCCTGGTGCTTGAGAATGATGGACGTGATCTGTTTTCCGATCGTTACGATGGGGTTGAGCGAGGTCATAGGATCTTGGAAGACCGTTGCGATGCGCTTTCCGCGGATCTGTGTCCAGTCTCTGGAATACTTGATATTCGCAAGGTTGATAATACAGGTTCCGTGCAGTCTCTCCTCGGTCTCGTCCAAATATTTGACGCGGAACACGACGTTATCAAACACGGCATTGCGCTCCGCCTCGTTATTCAGATCCACACCAAGCTGCATTGCCTTTTTCATTGCCTTGAGCAGCTCCGAAAAATGCTTGGTCTTTTTCCGCAGGTTAAAGCGTCCGATTGAGAGATAGATCTCCTTTGCGATCACGCGGTTTCTCTCGCGCGTCTCATCGGTAATCTCTCCCTGAATCTTCTTTTCATATTCTGCCTTCAGATCCGCCATTTTCTTGTGGTAATTCGCAAGATAAGCCGTGTCTGCCTTGAGTGCCTTTTTGTGTGCGGCGGCAGCCTCATCTCTTTGACGGGTCAGCTCCTTAATCTCCTTATCCAGCTGTGCGATCTGTGCCGAAACAGCCTTCAGCTTTTCCTT
>JAZOPW010000095.1:0-2027 GCA_045655785.1 Eubacteriales bacterium | reverse complement strand
CATGCTGGAGTACCAGTGCGGCGAAACCGCCGGACAGTTCCCCAAGTTCGCTGACGAGGTCTATAAGATCGCCAACCCCACCGACGACCGCACCCACTACATGCTGCCCACTGCCGAGGCTGCTCTGGCATCCGTCTACCGTGACGAAATCCTGAAGGAAAGCGACCTGCCCAAGAAGCTGTTTGCCTACACCCCCTGCTTCCGCCGTGAAGCCGGTTCCCACCGTGCCGACGAGCGCGGCCTGGTCCGCGGCCACCAGTTCAACAAGGTGGAAATGTTCCAGTTCACCAAACCCGAGGACTCCGATGCCGCCTTCGACGAACTGGTCGCCAAGGCTGAGGCTCTGGTCAAGGGTCTGGGCTTCCACTTCCGCACCGTGAAGCTGGCGGCAGAGGACTGCTCCGCTTCTATGGCGCGCACCTATGACATTGAGATCAACATTCCGTCGATGAACGGCTATAAGGAGGTCTCGTCGGTTTCCAACGCGCGTGACTATCAGGCTCGTCGCGGTATGATGAGAGTGAAGCGTGAGAACGGTAAGATGGAATTCGTCCACACGCTCAACGGCTCGGGTCTTGCAACCAGCCGTATTTTCCCCGCGCTCGTCGAGCAGAATCAGAATGCAGACGGCTCGGTTACGGTTCCCGAGTGTCTGAGAAAGTATCTTGGCGTTGACATTATCAAGAAATAACATTATTTACAAAATATACCACGAATATTTTCTGTAAAAATCAAACAGAGGAGAGAACAGATGTTCGGTATTTTTTCCATGCTATTCTCAAGCGGCGGCGAGAGCTTTTGGGAGCGACTTGCGTCTTGGTATCAGAATTCGCTCTTGCATGAGATTCTGACCTACATTGGAGAGACCTATTTTACGGTGGAGCTTGGCGCGTACGAGAACATTTCGATCTCGCCGGGAAGTGCCGTTGCCGTACGAAATTTGATTTTGGCGTTGGCGTTTGGCGTGATCCTGGCATCGGTGCTGACGGCGTATTTGCGGAACAGCCTGGGGGGCTTTGTCCGCAAGCTGCTCCGAGAGGAGGCGACCTCCCCCGACCGCGCCAAGACGCTGACCGAGCTTGGATATTTCCGCAGCACAACGATTCGGCGCGAGCTGACGCGAGGATCGGTATTGCGCATGGTGGTGCGCTGTCGAGAAAAAGAAGAAGCCGAGGCAGCTCTTCAAGCGGCGGAGGCGGTGCTTCAGGAGACGGAGACATCGCTTCAAGAGGCCGAAAATGTGGCAGGGAAGGGAAGCGAGGTTTTCCTTCAAGACGCCGAAAATGTGGCGGCAGACGGGTCGGAGGAGACCCCAAAAAAAGCAGAAAACGCACACACGTCCTTCAAATTAAGCAAATCAAGCGCGTATCAAACGGCAAAGATCGACTTTACCACCGCACGTTTCTACATTCCCGAGAAGCTGCGGTATCGAGCAGACGTGCGCTTTGATAGGGCAGGCTCGGGTTGGCGAGCAGTCATTCTCACCGCGATCGCAACGATTGTGGTTGCCGCTCTGCTTTGTTGGCTGTTGCCCGACATTTTGCAGTTTGCGGATAACATCATTTCGATGACGTCCCCCTCCTGATGTCCCGTGATCGGTTTGCACATTTGATGAACCTCCCGACTCACGATAGTTGGAAAAAGCTTTGATCGAACTGCCGATTTTCGTCAGAGGAACAAATGCTTTGATCAACCTGCTTGCACGAATTTTTTTACAAAAAACATCGAGCCCACGTTGGCGTTTTGCCAACGTGGGTTCAAATTTTATTGTCGGAAAGACGGACTTGATTTTTCTTTCGTGAAGTTATTTGATGTTAGAAATCAACCTCTTCATCCGCGAGGTTGATGATCCTGACCCCGTTTTCTTGCGCATATTGAAGCACCGCGTATGCTTCATCGGACTCCTTTTCCGCGTATGTAATCAAAAGATCGACGTTTTCGATCATCCAACGGTGCTTTTTCGCCTGTGCGTCCTTGAAGTGCGCGAGTGTACAGATCGGCGTGATGACCTCGTCATAGTATTCTTT
>JAZOPW010000094.1:0-6937 GCA_045655785.1 Eubacteriales bacterium | reverse complement strand
ATTATCCAAATGGTTGTGTTATGAATACGATCTTAAAATCGATAAAAACACTGGATTTTCTCCCATCACTACACATAAAGCTGCTTCTGGAGGCACTGAATGTCCCGGTGATAATGTTGAACCTTGGGTTGAAAACAATTTGAAAGTCTACATCAATAATTGGCATCCGTAACGGTATCCATAATTCAAAAAAGTGTTGCAATTTGTGTTGGCATATGATATAATATTCTTGATACCAAGCTTATTCGTTTCAGGAGGGATTGTCTGTGAAAAAGTATGTATATTACATGACACCATTTATATTTGTTCCAACTTTAATGTTACTGTGCGATTTTTTGGATAACATCAACATGATACATATGTCCCCATATATACTTGTTGTTGTACTTACTTTATGCTGTATTGCGGTGGGGATTTTCTCTCCTGCGGATAAAAATTTCGATTATATCATAACCATGATTATGCCGGTGTCCTTTTTTGGCATAATGTTTATTGGCGGTTTTTTGGACAGAGGTTGCTCCGGAAAGCCGGAGTTGTCCTTCATTGATGCTTTTGACACAGCATTTCAGCCTTGGTGCATAATTGCATATTGCATCATGGCGGTGATCACATTTTTGGCATCATTTAAAGCAATTAGAGTTATGAAAAGAATCAAGTCTCGTTAAAAAATATTTATTATGAATATTTCTCTGCACTTGAAAGAATTTTCAAAAGAAATTTCGACAAGTGCAGAGTTTTTTCTTTTAACCCCGGATCATTCAAACAATCAATACGACGCAAACCAAAAGGACTTCCTCTTGACGATGCTGCAGGAGGTCGGAGGGGCTTTCTTTATGACATATCAAATAAAGTGTTCGAGCAGTTCGAGCGGTTCCTTGCACAGGAATTTTGCACCGGCGTCGCTCAATTCCCGATCCGATCCAAAGCCCCAAAGTACACCGGCACAATCAATCCCGTTTCTTGCCGCACCGAGTACGTCATTGTCGCGGTCTCCGATCATCAGAATTCGAGTGGGGTCGGTCAGCCCAAGGCTTTGCATCGCGTGGGCTATGACCTCATGCTTTTCTCCCCGTGTGCCGTCCATTTCGGGACCCGAAACAAGAGAAAAATAACGATCCAATGAGAAATTCTCCAGGATCTTGCTTGCAAAAAGGTGTGGCTTACAGGTGGCAAGGACACAAACAATGCCTGCAGCTTGGAGCTCCGACAACGTCCGTTTGATCCCATCGTACACCTCGCACTCCAGCATTCCGCCTGCGCGGTAGTATTCACGGTAATAGGAGACAGCGCGTTGGCTGTCTTCTTCATTCATACCGAAAAAATGTGAAAAGCCCCACGTCAGCGGCGGGCCGATAAAGCCGAGTAGCTTCTCGGTGGGCGGCGGCTCAATTCCCATTTTTTGCAGTGCGTACTGTACCGAGTGCGTGATCCCGGGGGCGGAGTTCGTAATGGTACCGTCCAAATCAAAGAATGCGTGTGTGTAGTGCATGGGTGTTTTCCTTTTTCTTTCTCTTTTTCTTGAAAATCACTTGCAAGCAGAGGTGAAATATGATATAATTACGATATGCTTTTATTATACACCATAAAAAATCAAAATGCAATATAAAAAGGAATTTCTCGGAATGGATATGAATTTTACAATTCCGGTAAACGAGGCGTTTGAGGCGTCTGCGGCGGACCCCTCTTGCGGTTGCGCGCTTTGTGCCTTGTATCGGAAATTAGAAGAGGACGAGTTGGATCTGATCCTAGGTGCCTCTATGATGGAGCCCGATATCCGCATCAAAACCAACAAGGCGGGCTTTTGCCGCACGCACTACGACATGATGTTTGTGCGGAAAAATCGTCTTGGGATGGCGTTGACGCTGGAAAGTCATTTGGCGGAGCTTCGCCGTGAGATCGATGATGGCGGCTTTGGCGGCGGACAGGGTAACAAGCCGATCAAGCGCATCGGGGAGCTGGAGGACAGCTGTTATGTTTGCGGCAGGATCTCGCGCAATTTTGAAAATATGGTGGATACCGCAGTTTATCTCTGGCAGACCGACGAGGAGTTTGCCCCCAAGCTCAAGGCACAGCCCTATTTTTGTCTGCCGCATTATCGCAAGTTGCTTGCTTATGGACAAAAACGGTTGGGGAAAAAGAAGCAACCCGAGTTTGCTACACAATGCGCAAGGGTAGTGGAAACCTACTTTGATGAGCTGCAAAAGGACGTGAGCTGGTTTTGCAAAAAATTTGACTACCGCTACGATGAAGAACCGTGGTATAACTCCAAGGATGCTGTGGAACGCGCCTTTAAATTCCTGCGCTCTGATTTGCATAATAAGTAAGCGTTTTGTCAGAGCATTTTTACTTGCTTTAGCATATACAGAACCGCAAATACTCAACTTACGTTTAAAGCGATCAAACATTCCCCATTTAGCAAATAACCATTTTGGGGAAAGTTCTTGGAGGTGTCGGAACCTTCTTCCAAGAAGGTTCTGACAAAAAATAAAAAACAAAAAAGAGAGAAAAGTATGATCGATCTTTTACAGTTGCACAAATATTTTATACTGAACCACTTGCACGAGGGTGACACAGCAGTGGATTTTACGATGGGAAACGGGTACGACACCGAGTTTTTGAGTCGCACAGTCGGTGAGAGCGGACACGTCTATGCGTTTGATATTCAGGCACAGGCGGTCGAATCCACAGCCAAACGCTTGCGCGAGGTCGGCTGTCCCGAAAATTATACGCTGATACATGATTCCCACCACAATGTGAAAAACTATGTAAAAACGCCGATCAAGGCGGGAATGTTCAATCTCGGTTGGCTTCCCGGCGGAGATAAATCGATTACCACGTTACGCGAAACCACCATGCCTGCTATTTCTGCAGCCATTGATCTGCTTGACCGTGACGCGATTCTGAACGTTGCCGTCTATCCGGGACATGAGGAGGGCGACGCCGAGGGAAAAATGATCTGTGAGTATCTTGCAAGCATCAGCAGACACAAGGTCTGCGCGACCAAGGTCAATATACTCAATTCCCCCACCTCGCCTTATTTCATCGTGATTGAGACCAAACCGTAATGTGATAGGAAAGAAACGAATGAAAAAATTACTCAAGCCCTTCCTTCTGATGCTTTCTATGATGCTCTTGCTACAGGGATGCATTCAATTGAAGCCCACGGAGGAGGACACAACCGAATCGGGAACGTCCAATGATGTTCCAAGTCCGCCGAAACATTATTATGAGGATGCTGTGTACGTGTATCAATCTCAAGTGGATGAAGATGTATTATTGACGGGCTTTGATCAAGCCTATCTGCTGTTGGCAAACAAGGTCGAGATTCTCGGCGCGGACTATACACCGTCCGAGCTGACACGGATCAAAAATGATTTTGTGGCAAGCTGGCACCAAAGCAACGGTCTTTATTTGGAAGCGCGTGTGGTTGCCGCACTCTATGAAATGATGGACGAAATGGCTGCCGCAGGGGTCACCGACGTCCGTGTGACCAGCGCGTATCGCTCTTATACCAGACAAAGCCAACTGTACAACCAATATCTTATGGAAGAGCAATCCACGATCACCCAAAATGCGTACACCTATTTCGGGGTGGAATATATACAGAAAAACTATAAGGATAAAGCCCTGAATAAGCTTTCCTATGAGGATGCGCTTGCCGTGGTGCTGTCTTATTCTGCCGCGCCGGGTACCAGCGAGCATCAAACGGGGCTTTGCCTGGACTTCATCACGTCCACCATGTCGGGTCTTGACACGACCTTTGAAAACACCGACGCGTTTGAATGGCTTTCCGAAAACGCATATAAATTCGGTTTCATTCTCCGTTATCCAAAGGGGAAGGAAGCTATCACAGGCTACACTTATGAACCGTGGCATTACCGTTTTGTAGGCAGAGAAGCCGCGACCGACATTTATTTTGGCGGTCACACGTTAGAGGAATACCTGGGGAAGATCTCAGATTGAGCAAAGAAAGGATAAATATCATGGAACTGAAGGGGAAAATCGTCAACTTTTTGGGAGACAGCATCACCGAGGGAAGCGGTGTAAGCGACCGTGCCAATAACCGTTATGACAACGTGCTCAAACGGATGTGCGACTTGAAGGCTGTTTACAACTACGGCATCGGCGGCACACGCATTGCACATCAATATACGCCGTCCGAGGAGCCGCGACGTGATCTGCATTTTTGCGGCAGAGCCTTCGATCTCAATCCCGATGCCGACATCACCGTTGTGTACGGCGGTATCAATGATTACATCCACGGGGACGCTCCGTTTGGTCAGATCGGAGACAAAACCAACGCGACGTTTTGCGGTGCGGTATGGCTTTTGATGCACATTTTGAAAACCAAATACGTGGGAAAGACGGTTGTGTTTATGACTCCCGCGCATTGCTTTTTTAAGGGCGTGTCCGATGCCGATCGGTCTAACCGTCCTATGAAGCAGGCAGATGCGAAGCCTGTGATCGCTTACGTTGACGTCATCAAGGAAACTGCAAAGGAATTTGATATTCCCGTGCTTGATTTGTACCATGATCTCGGAATCGATCCCAACAGGGAAGAAGATCGCGCGAATCTGACAACTGACGGTCTGCATTTCAACGATGCGGGACACGCGATTATCGCAGAAAAATTGAAGACGTTTTTGGAGATCCTCTAAAAGAGAAGACCGCCCCGATCACAACGCGATCGAGGCGGTTTTCTGTATGCGCTTTATTTCAAAATCTTTTTCATGATATGATCAACAGTGCATGCTACAACAACTGCTGCCGCTCCGAGAATGGCGAGGGAGCGCGCCGAATAACCCTTGACCTGCTCGGTACGGAAGGTATCGATGGGCGTTTCGTCCTCGGGGGAACGGTAAATATCTACCTGTGTAATAAGGGTCTGCTTGATATAGGGGTTGCCGCTCGTTTCCTTCCAGTCCTCAACCAAGCGGTTAGCGGTTGATTGACAAGCCTCTTTGGCTTCGCGGCATTTGCGTGCGATCAGTTCTTTTTTGGATTCTGCCGGCGTTTCAACAGCTTCCTGCTCGATTTCCGTCTCTGCAAGAGAGCAATCGTCGGTTTCATATACCGTTACTGTTTCGTCATTTTCGGTGTTGCAAACCGAAAGCTCTTTGCCCTCGGTGCAAACGGTTGCACTGTTTACTTCGCCTTCGGGTTGAAGGATGGTAATGTTTTCGTTTTCCATGTTTGATCCAAATCCTTTCTGTTCGTTATGGTTAGCATATGCAAATAAGCCGTTGTTTATTCACCCTGAACGGGCTGGCTGAGGTTTACGGTTACGATGAATCCGCCCATATTGTCACCCGAAATGGTGTATTTGTAATTAGACGGAACGTCAAGAGTGGCAATGTCGCCGCTTCCGGCAGAGATGTAATATACTTCGTATTGGTTTTTGTCGGTACCCGTGATCTTCAAATGCTCGGTCGTATAGCTCTTTTGCAGCAATGCAACGTATTCCTCAAGGCAAAGATCCTTTTCGTACATATAAGTTGCATGCGCAACGCCGACGTAGCGGAAGCAATGCTCATAGTCGCTGACTCCCGTTTCGTCTACCTTGCTGTCGGGGTAGCGAACGACAAATCCGTATTTGTGTGCATTCTGATAGATCCAATGATCCTTCTCGATGGTACCGATGACGTTTGATGCGTTGAATTTTTTCAGTGCCACGCAGTAGCCTGTGTGGTGGTCGGAATATCCTGCCTGTACGCTGGAGCCAAGATCCTCTTGATCCTTTAAGGTACGGTAAGCCGAGGAAATCAAAACCGAACCGTCACCTTCGGAAATTTCATAATATTTTTGCATCATGGTGTCAAAGGCACGAAATGCATCCTTTTGCAGCAGATAGGTATCGTAGCTGACCTGATAAATGTTCGAGCCCGATATTTTGGTACGGTTATCATAGATGTTGATCAGGTGTGCGTTTCCCGTTGGGAACACATAGGCGTGATCGGCATTAACAAGGAGCAATTCACCTTTGTTGACATCGTCCCGTGCTTTTGTGATCTGCGTGTAGAGAATACTGCCTGTCTGGGGCGTTTGATTCTCCTGACCGTCTTGATTCGGGGGAAGATCGGGGATGTTACTGCCAATCACATCGGCAATGGAACCGATGATAAGGATCAGGAGAGATAACAGGATCGCGATGATTACAAGAAAAATGGAAAGCAAAACCATGCGTCCCTGTTGATGTCTTTTGACGCGTTGCTCGCGGTTGCTGTGCTTTACGGTATTGAAGCTGCGTGATGGGGTAGCGCGATTGCTCATGTGTGACCCTTTCCTTCCTTTCCTTATAATAGTTTACTGTTTGGAACGGAAGAACGCCTGAAAAAGCGTTCTTCCGTCTTGTGTTTATACAGGGTGGGATTAACCCTCAATGGCATCCTTAATGGAGAAGTCCATACGGCCCTTCTTGTCCAGACCGATATATTTTACCTTTACCACGTCGCCAAGCTTCAGCACGTCCTCAACCTTATCGATTCTGCGAGGAGCTATCTTGGAAATGTGGACCATTCCTTCTTTTCCGGGAGCGTATTCTACAAAGCAACCGAATTCCTTAATGCCGGTAACGGTTCCGGTGTAGATTGCACCAACCTCGGGCTCAAATACGATGGCGTCGATGCAAGCCTTTGCAGCCTCTGCCTGAGAGCCGTTGACTGCCGCAATGTGGATGGTTCCGTCGTCATCGATGTCGATCTTTGCACCGGTGTCGGCAACGATCTTCTGGATCACGGAGCCGCCCTTACCGATCACTTCGCGGATCTTATCGGGATCGATCTTCATGGAGGTCATCTTGGGAGCGTACTTGGAAACCTCTGCGCGAGGAGCGGGAATAGCCTTGAGCAGAACCTCGTCGATGATATAATCGCGGCCCTTGTGGGTCATCTCCAGAGCAGCCTTGATGATCTCGGGGGTCAGACCGTCAACCTTCAGG
>JAZOPW010000093.1:0-2289 GCA_045655785.1 Eubacteriales bacterium | reverse complement strand
TTTGTGACTGTTGCTCTACACGGATTTTGCGAGACAACGCAGAGGGCAACGATTCGCTGATCCTTTGCACCCGTTGCTATGAGGATCGCTACACCACCTGCGAGGACTGCGGGTGTCTGATCCCAACCAACGATGCCTATTACGATGATGATTCGGACTACCCCTACTGCGCAAGCTGCTATCAAAAGCTTCGGGTGCGTCCGATTCACGCCTACGGCTACAAGCCTGAACCGATCTTCTATGGCGCGGAAAATGATCTCTACATGGGTGTGGAGTTGGAGATCGACAAGGGCGGTGAATTGGATGAAAACGCAGAGAAGCTGCTCGACATTGCAAACCGCTCCAAGGACCACATCTACTGCAAGCATGACGGTAGCATCCACGATGGCTTCGAGATCGTCAGCCATCCCATGACCTTGGAGTATCATACCTCCAAGATGAACTGGAAGGAGGTCTTTGAGAAAGCATTGGAGATGAAGTATGCCTCCCACAATACCTCAACCTGCGGCTTCCACGTGCATTGTAGCAGATATGCCTTTGGAGAAGATTCCTATGTACAGGATGCCGCAATCGGTCGTGTTGTTTATTTCGTGGAGAAACACTGGGCTGAGCTTGTTCGCTTCTCCCGTCGCCATGCCGATGCATTGGAACGTTGGGCGGCTCGGTATGCGACGATCTCTCCAACCACCAAAGAGACCTTCAAGAAAGCCAAGGATAAGCGTATGGGACGGTACGTTGCCGTCAATTTGGAGAACTACGAAACCATTGAGTTACGTCTATTCAGAGGAACACTGCGCTATGAGACCTTCATTGCGACCTTGCAGTTGGTCTCGGAGATCTGCAATACTGCCATTGCCTTGACCGACAAGGAAATGGAGAACCTCTCCTGGAGTGATTTTGTGCTTCGAATCGATAAAGAAAGCCGCTCGGAGTTGATCGATTACCTCAAATTGAAGCAGCTCTACGTCAACGAGCCGGTGTTTGAAATCACCGATGAAAGTGAGGGCATGTAAGATGTGCGGATTATTTGGATTTTCGGATTACAGCGGACAAAGCACTAAGGGATTATCTGACCTTACTAATTCTCTCGCCGAGCAATCTGCCGTAAGAGGCATCGATGCCACGGGGATTGCTTTCTGCCGCCCGGGCGGGATCAACATTCAAAAGGAGGCAAAATCGGCGTATGCTATTGATTTCAAGCATCCCGACGATGTTCCCGCCTTGATCGGTCATACAAGACACTCGACGCAGGGCGATGAAAAATTCAACCATAATAATCATCCGTTCTACGGCAAAGCAAAAGGCGTTCGTTTTGCACTTGCCCACAATGGCGTCCTGATAAACGATGAGGAACTTCGGAAGTCCTTGAACCTTCCAAAAACCAAGATTGAAACCGATTCCTTCATTGCAGTACAGTTGATTGAGAGCAAGAAGGTCTTTAACATCGACAGTATCAAGTACATGGCAGAGCAGGTCAAGGGGAGCTTTTCATTCTCAATCTTGGATGACAAAAACAACGTCTACCTCGTCAAGGGTGATTCGCCGCTCTCCATTCTGCATTTTCCAAAGCAAAAGCTTTACGTTTATGCCAGCACCGAGCCGATTCTCTACAAGGCATTGGTAGATACAAAGCTCTTTGAAGTATTGAAGATCGGGGATTATGAGGAGGTTCCCATCGAGGAAGGTGATATCCTAAAGATCCGTCCCGACGGCAAGTTAGAACGCCACCATTTCCATTACAGCTACTACAAAAGCAAGGGCTGGTGGGAGTACGATGGGTTTTCGTATGGCCTGTCTTACGGACAACATACGGGTGACACCCGGGAGGACTACATCAACGCGCTCAAGTCTGTGGCGGCTTACCAAGGCATTTCGGTGGGCGTGGTAGACGCACTGCTTGACGAAGGATTTTCGCCCGAAGAAATAGAGGAGTATATCTATGAGTTCGCATACGGATAAGAAAAAATATTGGCAGCTCTACGCCAAGCTGCTGAAAATGAAAGGTACGATTTTTTATATGAAATATGCAAGAATTTTGGTCTTGGCACTCATTGAGATCATCGCCGAGATGTATAACAAAAATAAGGATCGGAGGTAGGGCTTATGATCTATGGATATGCGCGCGTTTCGACAGCTGATCAGAATCTCGATCGGCAAAAAGACGCGCTTTATAAGTACGGCATTGACAAGCTCTTTTGTGAGAAAATGAGCGGTACAAAGAAAAGTCGCCCCGAGTTAGATCTCATGCTCGGGACGATTCAAAGCGGGGACACGATTGTAATTGAAAGC
>JAZOPW010000092.1:0-11036 GCA_045655785.1 Eubacteriales bacterium | reverse complement strand
GGGCTCCGCTAATTCCCCGGTTGGTATGGCCTCATTTTACAGTCTGACGCCGTTTGCCTTTATATTATAACAGATTCTTTCCCATTTTGCAAGAGTGTTTTCAAAAATTCATATTTTTTTCAAATATGGCGATTTCAATATGCTTCCCTATGCAAATTCATTCAACATATTCCATCGCTGCGGCAAGCATTTGAGCAGTTTCTGCGCGTGTCACCTTGGCGGTTGGGGTCATATACCCCCGATTGGACTGCATAATACCGACAGAATTGAGAGAATAGATCGCATCCTTTGCCCAAACGGGGATCTCGGATGTGTCGGCAAAGGTAGGAGTTACCGCGACCTCAGAAAGTCCCACAATGTTTCCAAGGATCACCGCTGCCTGTGCGCGTGTGATATTTTCATTTGGCAAGAAGTACAGAACACCCGCATCCAAGCTACCGCTGATATATCCCAATTCATGAGCTGCCGCAACATATCCCCTCATGGAAGGTGGAATATCGGCATCATCGGCAAATACGGTATGCTCACACGCAGGAACCTCTGTAATCCCCACGGCATTCATTGCCATGACCAGAAACTCTACACGGCTCACCTTTGCATCGGGATAAAAATAGTATTGATTTCCAACCTGTGTACCGCTCATCACTCCGGCTTCGGTCAGGGTCAAAGCGGCGTTGTACGCCTCGGAATCCTTCATATCGGCATATGTCACAGAGGTCCCCGAAACCGTAACCTTCAGATTCACGGTAGCCGACGCGCTGTAATTGCCGTACTTATCCCGCGCAATATAGGAAAAGCTGTCATTCCCCACATACCCACTTTTCGGCGTATAAATATAGGTGCCAAGCGTGGAATCAGTCAGTCTTACCGACCCGTTTTCGGGATAGGACACGATCTCAAAGATCAAGCTGTCACCGTCCGGATCATATGCCGAAAGCGAACCGTGTGCAGAAAGTCCCTTATGAGTCGAGACATTCAGAGAAAGCCCCGATGCCATGCTGACCGTGGGAGTATAGTTGGTTTCGTTCATCAGATACATACGGCAGACCATTGCCGTTGCCGAGCCGTTTGCCGCAAAGGTAAAGGATGCGCTTACCACGTCGTCGGTCGCCGCATGGAAAGTCATATAGGAGAGGTTTTGCGCCGATACCGTCTGTCCTGCCGCTACACGGGTCGAGCCCAAAAGCAATTCCCCCTCGGTCGCTTGCGGTATGCTCTTCACCGTAATATATTCTACCTTGGAAAGATTCAACGCGCGCTCAAATGCGTCTGCAGAAAATACGATCTCATTTCCGACAGGAGCCGAAACCGCCATATCCGTAGAGGCAGCCAACACATTCAGCCCATAGGAAACGACCGGGATCTCCTCGGTCTGAGCCGAGCAGACCATCCCCCCCACCGACAAGCATGCCGCGCCGACAAGTGCCGCAACCCCACATCTCAATGCCCCTTTTTTCATTTTCTTTACCGCCTTTCCGACTATTCTTCGTGCTTCATTTTATGTGGGAGACAACAAAAATATACCGTATTCCGGAAAAAGATCGGAAGCATAAAAAGAGGCTGTCCCAAATGCACAGGCATTTTGGGACAGCCTCTTTTTGATGACCGAGATCAGATCTGCTCCTTAACCTTAGAAGCCTTACCAACTCTGTCACGCAGGTAGTACAGCTTTGCACGTCTTACCTTACCGACGCGGATGATGTCTACCTTCACTACGTTGGGAGAATGGATCGGGAAGGTCTTTTCTACGCCAACACCATAGGAAATACGTCTTACGGTAAAGGTTTCGGAAATTCCGCCGCCGTGCTTGGAGATCACGGTTCCCTCAAACATCTGGATTCTCTCTCTGTTACCCTCTTTGATACGGTTGTGCACACGAACGGTGTCACCGATGCGGACTACGGGCAGCTCCGCCTTCAATTGCTCGTTTGTAAAAGCCTCAATCAAATTCATTTTTGAGCCCTCCTAATATTACCGGGTGTTCATGCGAGCATGCAGCGGACCACCCTAAAATTCAGCGCAATTTCGCGCAACAGGGGTATTATATCATACTTTTTCTCTTTTTGCAAGTGTTTTTTGAAAAAAGTTTAAACTTTTTTGAATTATTATTTCAAAAAACGCTTTTGCGTCCGTCAATGTAAAACCGACAGGTAAACCTGCTCAACAGCGTCGCCAAATGCGCTTTTTCCAAAGGATGCGGCGATCTGCTCGCTTTTCTTTCCTGCATCCTCTCTCCACGCGGGATCCCCACGGATCTCGTCCAAGCCCCTCCGAAATTCCGTCTCATCGGTGTATTCGTACCCGTTCTCCCCCTGCATCAGAACATCCTTCAGGCAGAGATCGCTACGGCACAGCAACGGAAGTCCGTTTGCGGCGGCTTCAACGTATGTGAGCCCCTGTGTTTCGCTTGTGGACGCGCTGACAAAAACGTCACCAAGCTGGTAATATTCCTGCACCTCGGAGGGCTTTACCATTCCCGTAAAGATCACGCGGTCACGGATCCCAAGCCTTTCGGCTTGCTTTTCCAAGCCCTCGCG
This sequence comes from Eubacteriales bacterium, assembly GCA_045655785.1. Classification (GTDB taxonomy): domain Bacteria; phylum Bacillota; class Clostridia; order Oscillospirales; family CAG-272; genus UMGS1865. Next base: position 8,499 of record JAZOPW010000092.1, on the reverse strand, counting down.
TGCGGGACCGTCTCCTACGATCAGGAACAGCAGTCGATCATCATCATCGGCAATTGCCTTTGAGAAGAAATCCACCAACTCCTCTATATTCTTTTCGGTTCCGAGACGTCCGAGATTCAAAAGCACCAGTCGATCGTCCGCAATTCCAAGCTCATGTCTTTTTTGAACTCGTTGCTCGGGGGAAATACGGCGCTGATGCTGTTCCAAAGAAATACCGCTTGGAACCACGGACATCCCCTGATGCATACCGTACCCTAACAACGTGCTTTCGACCTTTCTTGTCGGCACGATGATGCGGTCAACCTTCCTCAGGATCAGCTTGGACAGATTACGCACCACAAAGGATGCCAATTTTTTGCCGGGAACAATATACGCAACGTACTGCTCGTATAACGTATGATAGGTATGTATAATCGGTGCGTGTGTTTTTTTCGCGATATAAGAAGCGAAACGGAAGGTGAAAAACTCGCATTGACTGTGGATCACGTCGGGACGCCATTCGATCAGCTCCTTGATCAAGGGGTGCCTCTTGGCAAACGACATCCGCACGTCGGGATAAACTGCGATGGGGAGTGAGCGGATAAAGGTCACTTCCCCCTCACGTCTGCTGTGATGGGTTTCCGAAAGCGTCAGGATCCGCACGTCATGTCCTTTTTTCTTCAATTCATCCCACAAGTTTTTCACAGAAGTTACGACTCCGTTGGTTGCAGTCGTATACAGGTCAGTTGTAATCAGAATCTTCATTTGAAAACCTCATAAACCATAAATCTAAAATAACCGTCTTATCATATTATACACTTTTTTCGCGCTGATGTCAATTATTTCGACAAAAAAACTTAAATGACTTAAATGAAGTGATAAAAGAAAGAGCAAGAGGAAAAGGAAAAGCTCCTTTTGTTTCTTGCTCTTTCATTTTCGTGTCGTCCTCAGAACCGCCGTTTGTTTCAGCGAACGTCCACGATCTCCACATTTACTTTTTTACCGCTGTTGACAGAGGCTGCCTTGATCACGCTTCGGATAGCCTTGGCGATTTTGCCGTGTCTGCCGATGACCATGCCCATATCGTCGGGAGCAACGGTCAGCGTAAGCGTAACGGTCTTTTCATCCTCGGTTTGTGTAACCTTCACTTCCTCGGGAGAATCGACAATTGCTTTGGCAATGTCAAGCAACGTTTCCTGTAAGTTAATCATCCTTTGTCTCCTTTGCGGACGGATCAGTCAACAATGCCGCTCTTTTTCAGCAAGGACTTCACGGTCTCGGTGGGCTGTGCGCCGTTGCTCAACCACTTCTTTGCCTTTTCAGCATCAATTTTGATCTCTGCGGGATTGGTAAGGGGGTTGTAGTAACCAAGCTCCTCAATGAAACGACCGTCTCTGGGAGAACGGCTGTCTGCCACGATCACACGATAAAAGGGAGCCTTCTTTGCGCCCATTCTTCTCAGTCTCATTTTTACTGCCATGATTTGTTTTCCTCCAAAAATGTAAAATAAAATATTTTTTGTTTTCTATCAATGAACGGTCAGAATATCAGAACGGCATCTTCATTCTTCCGAGCATTTTCTTGCCTTGTTTGGATTTACCCATGTCATTGAACTGCTTCATCATCTTCAGCATCTGCTCAAACTGACGAAGCACGCGGTTCACTTCCTCCACGCTGGTTCCCGAGCCTGCGGCAATGCGCTTTTTGCGCGACGCGTTGATCATATCGGGCTTCTCTCGCTCCTTACGGGTCATCGAGTGGATGATCGCCTCGGTGTGCGCCAACGCCTTTTCATCGATCTTGGCATCCTTCAATGCTCCCGGCTTGACGCCCGGCATCATTGCCATGATCTGATCGAGGCTCCCCATATTTTTCAGTTGCGCGAGCTGTTCGAGATAATCATCCAACGTAAAGGTCTGCTTACGCATTTTTTCTTCAAGAGCCGCCGCCTGCTTTTCATCGTAAGCCGCCTGTGCCTTGTCGATCAGCGTCAGCACATCACCCATTCCGAGAATTCGCGACGCCATACGGTCGGGATGGAAGGGCTCGATGGTGTCCAGCTTTTCTCCCGTACCCACGAATTTGATCGGCTTGCCCGTGACGTATCGGATCGAAAGAGCCGCACCTCCTCGCGTATCACCGTCAAGCTTGGTGAGTATCACACCCGTGATATCCAACAGATTGTTAAAGGTTTCTGCCACATTGACCGATTCCTGGCCGATCATGGCATCCACCGTAAGCAGTATCTCGGTGGGGTTGACCTCTGCCTTGATATTTTTGAGCTCCTCCATCAGCACCTCATCGATCTGCAGACGTCCCGCGGTATCGATAAAGACCATGTCATAGCCCTTTTGGTTTGCGTATTTTACGCCTTCCTTCGCAATTTGCACGGGAGAAACCTTATCTCCCAACGTAAACACGGGAATATCCAGCTTTTCGCCAACCACCTGCAGCTGCTTGATTGCGGCAGGACGGTAGATATCTCCGGCAACCAGAAGCGGACGCTTGCCCTGCTTTTTATAAAGACCTGCAAGCTTTGCGGCGTGTGTGGTTTTACCCGCGCCCTGCAAGCCGACCATCATGATCACGGTGGGCGGTTGAGAGGCGATCGTCAGCTTAGACTGTGATCCGCCCATCAGGCGTGTCAGCTCTTCGTTTACGATCTTTACCACCTGCTGCGCCGGCAAAAGGGACTCGAGAACCTCGGATCCCACAGCGCGCTCGGATACGATCTTGATAAAATCGCGAACCACCTTGAAGTTAACGTCGGCTTCAAGCAACGCAAGCTTGATCTCACGCATTCCCGCCTTGACGTCTGCCTCGGTGAGTTTTCCCTTATTGCGGAATTTTTTGAAGGCGTTATTGAGCTTTTCTCCTAAGCTTTCAAACATAGCTGTTCCTCCTTCAAACTTCAAATGTATTCGGGGCGTTCAACGAACCGCATCGACAAGCTCCTGTACAGCCTCCCGCACCGCATCGTTCGCACCGCATGCCTCCAAGAGTGCTTGCAAGCGCTCGGCACTTTCCCTTGCACGCCCGAAACGAGCCGCAAGCCCCAGCTTTTCCTCATAGAACCGCAGTTCCTCCTCGGCTTTTTTGATCAATTCCCGCACGCCCTGCCTGGAAATGCCGATTTCCTGTGCCACCTCGGCAAGAGAAAGATCATCATTATAATAATAATCCAGAACCGTGCGTTTTCTTTCCGAAAGCACGTCACCGTAGAAGTCCAGCAAATAGCCGATGCTTAAATCTTTTTCAAACATGTTTCACGTCCTATGAGGTGTAAAGCAAAATACTTTACAAGTATACCACACACTCTTGATTTTGTCAAGAGCTTTTTTCAAAAAAGAAAAAATATTTTTTCTAAAGCTTTTACGGGTGTAAAGCGTTGCATTTTGATGCATATTACAATCAAGTCAAAAAAAGAAAACACCCGAAACGGAGATTGCTATGCGCTTGGATAATCGATGGAATGACAAAAGCCTCCGCAAATGCGGAATATGGGGATGTGGGAGGATCGGAACCACGCTTGCCTTTACACTTGTACAAACAGGATGGTTTTCCGATATCGTACTCATAGACCCAAACTATACCTTGGCGGAAGCAGAAGCAACCGATCTTGCACATACCACGCCCTTTCACACGCCGATGGACATTTATGCAGGAGATTACGCAGATCTTGCCGATTGCGGACTGATCCTTTTGACGGCGGCAAGTGGCGAGGAAGAGCTTCCCGACTCGGCATTTCAAATTGAAAAACGGCTGCGGATTTTAAAGACCGTCGTTGGAAACATTGCGCTATACAATCGCGACGCAATCATTTTGAACATTTGTGATCCCGTGGAGCTGCTCACGCTGGCGATCCAACGCTTTTCGGGCTTTCCCGTCGGTCGGGTTCTGGGATCGGGAACGGTTCTGGACACGGCAAGGCTGAAACAGATGGTCGGTCGGCATCTCGGTGTGGACAGTCGGAACGTCCATTCCTTTATTGTGGGAGAGCATGGGGAAACCGAATTTCCGATATGGAGCTCGGCTAACGTATCGGGGATCGACCTGCACCGTTACTGTGACGGTAGCGGAAAAGGCTTTGACAGGGCGGTGTTGGACGGGCTGTTCCGAGACGTGCGGGACAGTCGCGTGCAGATACTGCAGGCAAAAGGGGTAGGATATTTTGCCGTTGCGGAATCGGTCAAGCGGATCGTCTCTGCCATTGTGCGCGATGAAAACACGATTCTTACCGTTTCGGCATATCTGGACGGACATTACGGGCTGGATGACATCTACTTGAGTCTGCCCTGTATCGTAAACCGAAGCGGAATCCGCCGCGTGCTGGAGATCCCCTTGAACGAAGAGGAAGAAAGCCGCTTACGCAGGGCGGCAACGGTACTCAAAAAAAGATTGGAAGAAATTGAGGCAAGTGTTTTTGTGTAAACAAAAAAGGAGCATCCCGCATAACCGCTCACACGGTTGTCGGATGTTCCTGATTTGTATTCGGTCTGAATCGATTTCACGCCATTTTTTGAACGTGATTCGTGATATATTCCTCCATACCCTGCGCAGGCAGATCAAGTGCCAACGCCAGCTCGGTGTGAAGATAATGCTTGGCGTTTTCGGCAAACGAGCGTTCGGTGTCCGAGAGTCTACAGGAGCGCGAAGTCTTCATATTTGCGCGCAAATACACCGTCTTGATGACGCGAACCCACTCCACAGGGTCATGTGTACGCATGGATTCGACATATTTTTCGCGCAGCTGCTTGGCATTCGTCTCCTCGATGGTGCGTACAAACGGAATGCGATCAAGCAACTCCTCCGCTTCATCGCGGTTGAGCAGGCGTCGCAAAAAAACACGGTCGCAATCCACGGGAATATAGATCACGCTGTTGGGATCGTTCACGGGCTTCATTACATAATACAGGCGATCCGGCGGCATGTTATCAAGCGGAGCGGCTTGAATATCGGATATCAGGCACACCCCTCCCGATTCGTGAAATACATACTCATCCTTTGCAAACATGTCTGCATCCTCCATTTCATTTCTACCCGACCGTTTGACGGAATCTCGGTTCTTACATGATATATTATACCACTTTTTCGGAAAAAATGTAATAGATGTTTTTGAAAAATTCAAAAAAAATTAATATTTGACATCGGATAGCAGTCGTTTTTATATGCGAATCTTATTCCTTCCGAAATGGAGAAAAGGGGGCTATATCCAAATATCGGCGGCAAAAAGGGATAATAACGGGAATCACCCATTTGATAATATGCCTATTTTTCAATTCTATTTTTGTACAATGTTTTGTTACCGCCTTTGAGTCAATTCCCGTAACGCTTAAAGGATGATCAGAAAAATACAAATAATAAATACTATTCCCATTCACAGTTCTAAAATAAGAGCATCCCCAATCCTGAATATCCTTCCATTCATAAGTAAAGCACTTCTTTTTGCGAAACAGTCGAACCTCGCGAATCCCATTCGCATCCAATATCAGTTGGTGTCCCGCATGCGCCAAAATATACCACAGTCCACCAAATAAGGAGATGGTTGCTAAAAAAAAAGCAATTAATATAGTCTCCAGACCATCGTTTTCCATCGATGAGATTACCATGGCAATGTAAACTAAAACAGAAAAAGCAATCAAATAAACGCCCAATACAGTATATCCTGCGCTTTGTTTTATAATCAAAGAATCGTCCTTTAAGATGCACTTCATATGTATTCCTCCTTTCGACATTTTCATTATATCATAAAAGAGGATTCCTGTCAAGTTTTAAAAAGTCAACGCCTCGTACACACGGGTAAGCTGCTCGGTCATCTGCTGGGCGGTATAATGCTCGCGATAACGTCGATGGGCGGCAGAGCGCATCGTCATCTCCAAGGATGGATCGGACGCAATACGGCAGACCGCCTCGGCAAGGGCTTCGAAATCACCGACGGGATACAGAATGCCCGCCTGTCCGTCTCCGATCATATCGGCATTCCCACCGTAATCACTCACCACCGTCGGCACCCCCGCGCTCATGCTTTCGGAAAGCGCAAGACATGAGGTCTCGGTTCCGCAAGAGCAGTTCACGTGGACCCGCAGAGATCGGTAAAAGGGTGCCGTATCCGAAAGGAAGCCCAAAAAGCGCACCGATTCTCTGATTCCCAACGTATCGGTCAATTCCTCCAAAACATCGCGGCGGTCTCCCTCCCCCGCGATCAAAAATCGAAAATTCATTTGTGGCATCATTTCCGTCATTCTTTTCGCGGCGCGTAAAAAGGTCTCATGTCCCTTACATGCCACAAGACGCGCACAGATCCCAACCGTAAAATCGTTCTCCGTAATCCCCCATTTCCGACGGAACGCAAAAAGCTCCTCCTCGCCCACCTCGCGCACAGGCTCCGAGCCGTTGATGATAACCTCAATCTTTTCATCGGGGATCCCGAACGCACGCAGATTTTGCGCGGCGGCGTCTGCTGTTGCGATCACACGGTCGGAAAGCGCACGGTTCCAGATTCCGCCCAATGCACGAATCGCCGAAACACGCCAGATCCCCGAGGGCGGAAAGCAACAGTGACGCGTATGCAAGACCGTTACTCCGCAATGCTTCCCTGCTATACGGGCGCAAAGCGCGGCATTGGCATGCACGATGTCGGCATTCACGCGCTTGATCACACTCGATAGTTCTCGGATCGATGCCGTCGAAATCCGATCGCAGGGAGCCTGCAAGGAAACAGTCTCCACACCGTCGGCTTCGATACGTGGCTTCAGGTCACTTCCCTCGGGCAGAGCGACCACACTTTGCACACGCAAAGGGTCAAAATTGCGCAAAAGCGTGCAAAGCAAAACCCCCGCACCGCCAATATTTTTGTCACTGATCACATGTAAAACCTTCATAAAATCGCCCTTCCGCCAATAAAAAAATCGGTACCGTTAGTATGTACCGACTTCTTTATTTGATACGTGACCAAAAGAACGACAGATCCCCCACCGGATCAATACCGTGTGTGATCATCAAATAATTGCGCAACACGGCATACAAAACCATTGCAACGGAAAGAAAAATCCAAAACCATCCCGGCAACGGCAGCAATCGCGAGCGTCCCTTCAAAAGTCGCACAAGCGCCCACAAATCCAAGACGATTGCAAGGAACAAAACAAGCGTGACAAATGCATTATAGCGAAATGCACCGACAAGGTCAAGCCGCAACAAAGCCGCAACCGCACGTGTTCCGCCGCATAGCGGACAGTATAAAAAGAGACGGTCATGAAGAAAGCACCCCGACAAAACCGACGTGATACCCTCGGCAACATAACGGTACAACGGAAACAGCAATACCGCCGCCAACAGCACCGCATGAATCAAGAGATAGATTCTTCCTGATCTTCGATCGATCCGCACCTCGACGCCTCCCTTCTGTTCCATACTCCGATTCTATCAAAGTCAATATTATTGTACCATAAAAATATTTTTATTTCAAGAAAAAAGATTGTATTTTTATGAAATATATGTTATAATGAATTATATCCCGTTTTGGAGGTGCTTTTATGAACCAAGATTTTGATTATACTCCGCAAAACAACCAATCCTCATTTCAAACCAACACATACGGCATGCCGCCTCAACCGCCGCAACCGCCACAGCCGCCACAGCCCACAGGACACGCCAAGGGCTATGCCATCGCATCACTGTGTCTGGGAATCGCCTCGCTCTTCTGCTGTATCTGCTGTTGCTGTCTTTATCTGCTTGCTCCGATCCTCTCGATCATTTCGATTGTTATGGCGTTTCTTGCCAAGCGCGACAATGGCGGAAAAATGTCGGGCATGGCAATCGTCGGCATCATTCTTGCGATCCTGGGATTGATCTTTGGACTTTGTATCCTTGCCTTTGAGCTTGTGATGGTCGCAATGCCCGAGGAAGAGCTGAAGGCTCTGCTTGATAAAGCTTGCATCGAAAATTTTGGCATGACCTTTGACGAATATATGGAGCTTATAACAAGCGAAGAAGTATTGGAATAAAGATATGGGCTGAGCCGATTGGCTCAGCCTTTTGTGTATGAATCGACCTTTTATTTCCGTTTTTGAGAATCTATTCATAATTTTGCAGAGTCGGAAAGAAATTCCTTCGGCGTGCATCCGAATTCTGCTTGAAATGCGCGATAAAAGGTTCGCAGAGACTGAAATCCACTCTCAAAAGCGCACTCGGTAATGCTTTTATCTTCGTTCTTCATCAAAAGCACAGTCTCGCGCAAGCGCAGAATGGTGAGATATTGATGAAAACCGATTCGCAACGTGCTCTTGAACATATGTGACAAATAGTTGGGATGATACCCAAGAGCATGTGCAGCCGAGGCAAGTGTCAGATCCTCGCGAAAGTGCTCATTGAAGTACAAAAGCATCTCGGATGGAAGCCGTGGATCTGCGAGTGAAGCATCACGTTCAAAGCGCAGGTGATTAAGCAGCGTGCCCAAAATGATATAGACATAGCCCTTTCTCACCAATTCGTCCTTGCATGCAGCAGTGGAACGTACCCATG
>JAZOPW010000091.1:0-2662 GCA_045655785.1 Eubacteriales bacterium | reverse complement strand
TTCCGATTCCGGGCTCACCCGAGAGCAGAACCACCGAACCATGCACCAAGCCACCGCCCAGCACACGGTCAAGCTCCCCAAGTCCTGTGTTCTGCCGCATATAATCGGGAATCTGCAGATCATGGTATCCCACCGCGCGGTTATCCTCGGAGGTGGGGATCATGCTTACCCTTTTGGGGGCTTTTTCGGTTGCGGCGGGCGCGACCTCGATCACATCCTCAACCAGTGAGTTCCAAGCACCGCAATTCGGACATTTTCCCATCCATTTCGGGGTCTTATATTTACATTCGGAGCATATGTAAAATGTTTTTAAGCCTTTCATTTGCCAAACTTCCTTTTATCTTTCGGGATACCATCATTATATCACAAAAAAATATCCTTGTCAATTTTTATCCGCGATTTGGAGTCGAATTTTATATGACATCATGCTTGTGACTCCATGATCGCGAGGAAAAGCAGAAAAGCAAGCTCCTTTTGATAGATCGGGTCGCCAAGCCGTTCGGCTTCCGCGGGATTGGAAAGGAATCCGCACTCTATCAGTACGGCGGGGCAGGAAAGGTGATGTAACAGGTAGATACTGCTTGTTGCTTCTTTGATCTGACGGTCGTTTTCGGGCTGCAGACCCTCTTGCACGGTTGCGCGGATCTCTTCGGCTACGTGGCGGGACTCTTCGTGATTTGGTGAGTACCAAACCTGCAGTCCGTGATACTGTGTCTTTGGAAAGGCGTTCATGTGGATGCTGACAAACAGGGCATTGGGGGTCTGCTCGGCAATTTCTCGACGCGCGGCAAGGTCAAGTGCCTTTTTTCTGCCTTGATAATCCACGTTGCGGTCATACAAAAGGGTATCTGTTGTGCGCGTCATCACAACCTTGACGCCGTTTGCCTCCAAAAGCTCGCAGAGCAGTTGCGCGGCCTGTAGATTGAGATCCTTTTCATAGAGTCCCGAGGCACTGACCGCACCGCCGTCCTCGCCGCCGTGTCCCGCATCCAAAACCACGGTAAAAGGGAAAGGGGATGAGGAGGGAGTCGCTTGCAGGACGTCGTCATCATCATGCTGTTCACGGCTTGCAACATAGGAAAATGCATAGGAAATAAGCGCAAATATCAGAAGAAAAAGCAGGAATCGAAGCGGAACCGACGGATTCGTACGCGACATAAGAACAGCCCCCTTTTGGATCATATCATTCCATCTTATCAAATTCCCGTCGTTTTTATGCAAAAAATACCTTATGATGTATAAATAATTCATAAATGCATAAAAAGATAAAATATTTGAAAAGATATTCGCTTTTTCTGTTGACGAAATTGCATTTTTGATGTATAATATATAGGATGGATTTTTATGCGCATTCGAGGAACCGAATGGGCTGTAACAAGAAAGGATCAAATTTCCAACATGGCTGAAATGACAAGAAAAGAAGCACGCGAGGAGGCATTCCGCCTCTTGTTTGAAACCGAATTCCGCAGTGACGAGGAGCCAACCGCCATTTATTCGCTTTCGGGTGAAAACCGTGAGTTTGCCGACAATGAATATCTCAAAAAGGCGTATTTCGGGGTGCGTGAGCATCTCGAGGAGATCGACGCTGTGATCGTGCGCCACTCCAACGGCTGGAAGCCTGCACGTATTTCCCCCGTCTCTCGCAGTGCGATCCGTTTGTGCATCTATGAGATGCTGTACATGGACGATATTCCTGCGGCTGTTTCACTCAATGAGGCGATCGAGCTGGTTAAAAAATATGACGACCCCAAAATGCGTGCCTTTGCGAACGGTCTGCTCAATGGGGCAAAAAATGAGATCGAGGCGGCAAAAAAAGCATGAAACAGGCTTGCTTTGTCGGCTTTGATACCAGCAATTACACCACGTCGGCGGCGGTATGTACCGCGAGCGGCGAGGTGGTTGCAAATTTGAAAATACCGCTCCCCGTAAAATCGGGAGAGTGCGGTCTGCGGCAAAGCGATGCGGTCTTTTCTCACGTGCGCAATCTGCCCGAGATCGTGCGGAACCTGCGCGAGGCGGTAAAGCCGTATGAGGTGCTTGCGGTGGGATGCTCCACGCGTCCGAGAAATGCCGAGGGATCCTATATGCCATGCTTCCTTGCGGGACGGGCGGCGGCAGAGAGCTTTGCGGCGGCGTCGGATGTTCCATTGCTTGAATGCTCGCATCAGGACGGACACATTATGGCGGCGGCGTATTCCTCGGGAAATGCCGAGCGGCTTTTAAAGGGTCGCTTTGCGGCGTTTCACGTTTCGGGCGGCACCACCGAGGTCCTTGTTGTGACACCGACCGATACATCCTTTTCGGTGGAGCTTGTAGGAGAGACGAAGGATCTGAACGCGGGACAAGCCATTGATCGCGTGGGTGTGATGATGGGCTTGCAGTTCCCATGCGGAAAAGAGATGGAGCAGCTTGCCGCGACCTATGAGGGGAAGCTTCCCAAGCCGCGTATTTGCGTACGGGACGGTTGCTGTAATCTTTCGGGACTGCAGAATCTTGCCGCATCTCTTTGGGAAAATAACCACGATCGGGCAGAGGTCAGCGCATATGTTTTTTTCTTTGTGGGGGAAACCTTACGTGCCATGACAGCCGATCTTGACATGCGCGAGCCGCATCTCCCCATTGTTTATGCGGGAGGGGTTATGAGCAACCGCTATCTGCAAGG
>JAZOPW010000090.1:0-16685 GCA_045655785.1 Eubacteriales bacterium | reverse complement strand
GCATGAAAAGCTGAAGTCCGAAATTCAGGAGCAGCTGGATCGATTCCGCGATGACGGCAAGGAGCCAAACCCCATTGCCGTGGGAATGTCGTGGATCAAGACCGAGATGAAGCTGAGCATGAAGGAGTCTGACCACACGGTCGCTGACCTGATCACGGACGGCTGTAACATGGGTGTCAAATCGCTCAATCGCTACCTGAATCAGTACGAAGCGGCTGACGAGGTCTCCAAGGATATTGCCAAGCGTCTGATCAACCTCGAGGAAAAGCTTGCGATCGATATCCGCGACTTTTTGTGACCGTCATCCAAGGACGGATTTCAGAGTAACAGCAAACACCCCCGACAGATTTTGTGTCTGTCGGGGGTGGTACATTGATAGGAAAACAAGCCCACTTCCGTAGTATTTAAAAAACGAGCTGTACCAGCAGCATATAAAGGACTGTACCGCCTGCGATCGAAAGCAGCATTTTGCGTTGCCAAAGGTGAAGCACCACCACAACGGCAAGCGCGATTGCCTCGGGGATCCCGTGGCTTCCCGTGAGGACGTTGACGTTTTTGAGGCAATAGACCACCAGCATCCCAAACACGGCGGCCGGCAGAACCTTGCCGAGATACAGCACGTATTTTGGCGTCGGCTTTTCGGCACAGAAGATCAAAAACGGTAAGAAGCGCGTCAGGAGGGTTCCCAGCACCACCATCGCAACCGTCAACAGCTGTTGTATGGTTGTCATTTCCGACTCGCCTCCTCTCCAAGCAGCCCTTGCAGCAGAGTCAGGAGCAAAAGGATGGCTGCCATTGCGGGGATCAGAAATTGATCCGCTCCAAACACAATCAGTGCCACAGCCGACACGCCAATGCCGACAAGCGACGACGTGTGATTCTTTTCCTTGAGCCATTGCTCCAAAAAGATCACCGCAAACATTGCCGTCATCACAAAGTCCAAGCCCTCGGTATTGAAGGTGACAAAGCGTCCGAAAATTCCGCCAAGGGTCGCTCCAAGCACCCAATAGGCGTGATCCAAGAGGGTGACAAACAGATAAAACCATCCGCGATCCACTCCGTCGGGAATGTCTGCCGAGCAGTTGATCGAAAAGCTCTCGTCACACATCCCAAAAATCAAATAGAGCTTTTTTCGACCCGTCCCCTTGTATTTTTCCAGCAGAGAAATGCCGTAAAACAGGTGCCGCGCGTTGATCATCAGCGTCATGGCAAGTGCCTGTATCGGATGAAAGGCTCCCAGCAGAAGATTGACCGTCACAAACTCCGCCGAGCCTGCAAATACCGTCAGACTCGTCAGAATCGGCAACCAAAAGGCAAAGCCCGACGTGGTCATGTGAACCCCGTAGGTCATTCCCAAAAAAAGAAATCCCGCAAAAATCGGAATCGTATGCGGAAACGCAGCAGAAAACGCCGCGCGAATCGCTGTTCGAGTTTGCTTCATAATGTTACCTGTGTGATTTGGGTGTTGGTGTTTTTTCGTCAGAAAACTTTTTGAAAAAAGTTTTCCGACACCTTTCAAAAACTTCCCCTAAAAGAAGTATATAAAATAACAGGTGAAATTTGATCGCTTTAGATCAACAATACCACACACCTGTAGTACCTTGTTTCATCTAAAGATTTACACGCCAACCCCCGCGTGTCATCCTGAGCGGAGTCTGCCCGAGATCCGACCTTCGCTACGCTTTGGTCGCCCTTGTTGGCTTCGCCAACTGCGGGTTTCAACAGGCTCAAGATGACACGGGCAGACGCAGTCGAAGTTTGCGCAGGCGAGGAACGAGCGGAGCAAACCAACGAAAAGAAGCGGAAGGCTTGCCGAGCTTTTTTGAGGCAGGGATCTATGAACGATTACGGATGGCTTGCCATATGGTTGTTACATTCAAGAAATTTTCGCTTTTTCACTATCAAAACGAAAACAATTTCCAAAGGTAAAGCAACTTCCCTTTGGTACTCACATCATTTGAAAAAACAAAAATCCAAAAAGAAGGAAGTGTCATTTTGACTGCAGCAGATCAATATTACGATAAAATGACAAAGACGCCTGTCTCGTGTCTGATCGTGCAGTTGGGGATCCCCACCACGATCTCGATGCTGATCACAAGCATCTACAACCTGGCAGACACCTATTTTGTAGGCTCTCTCGGAGAGAGCCAGCAGGCAGCAACGGGTATTCTGTTTACCCTGCAATGCATCATACAGGCGATCTCGTTTATGCTCGGTCACGGCTCGGGAACCTTTGTCTCCAAGGCGTTGGCGGATAAAAACACCAAGGAAGCCACCTGTTACGTCTCCTCCGCCTTTTTTGTGGGTGCCGTTGCGGGAACGCTTCTGACCGTGTGCGGTCTTTTGGTGCTGGAGCCCTTCATGCGGCTTTTGGGAAGCACCGAAACCATTCTGCCCTATGCCTGTGATTACGGCATGTGGGTGCTGTTGTCCTGTCCGTTCATGGTCTGCTCGCTGATCCTGAACAACAATCTGCGTTATGAGGGCAAGGCATTCTATGCGATGATCGGTCTGACCACGGGCGGTATTCTCAACATTTTCGGTGACTATCTGCTCATTCGGGTCTTTCACTTGGGCGTCTTTGGCGCGGGAATGGCAACGGCGATCTCGCAGTTCATCAGCTTTTCGATCCTGCTGTTCCTCTATCTGCGCATGGCGCAAAGCACGATCTCAATCCGTGCGGTCAGCCGCGACCCCAAGGTCTATCTTGGCATTGTCAAGGTTGGTTTTCCGTCTCTGATCCGTCAGGGACTGACCTCGATCTCAAACGGGCTTTTGAACAATCTGACCAAGCCCTTCGGAGATGCGGCGATCGCCGCCATGAGTGTGGTGGGACGCTTCTCCTCGCTTGTCATGTGCGTTGGTCTTGGTATCGGACAGGGCTTCCAGCCTGTCGCCTCCTTTAACTATCAGGCAAAGGAGTACAAGCGCGTCAAGCAGGGCTTGATCTTCACCACGGTCCTGGGATTTTGCGTGGTATTCTGCCTCTCTCTCGGCGGTTTCCTCTTTGCGGGCGACATCATTTATCTGTTCCAGAAAAGCGAGGCGGTTGTCCGCATCGGAACCCCCGCACTCCGCTATGCCACAATCGGGCTTTTGTTCCTGCCGCTGTCGGTTCCCATCAACATGCTCTATCAAAGCATCCGACGCGCGGGTGTGGCGTCATTCCTCTCGATCATGCGATCGGGAGCCATGCTGATCCCCACGCTTCTGATCCTCTCATATACGCTGGGACTGACGGGTGTGCAGATGTCGCAACCGATCGCAGACTGCCTCACAGGGCTCTGTTCGATCCCATTTGTCGTTCACTTTTTGCGTAAAGAGGAAAAATAAGCGGGAAAAAGCATTGACAACGGCAAAAAAATCATGTATAATAATAAAATGAGATGCTGATTATGAAATTGATAGTATAAGGAGGAAATGAGATGGCACAGGAAACAAGACCTCTTGTAGAAGGCAAATATTTGGAATATCTCGACAAGCCGCTGGTTCGCGAGGGCGATACCATTTGCTACGGCGATCTGAATGAAAAATGCATTCTGATCCTTGAGATCATGTCCTATAAGGAAGTAAACGGGAAGCAGGTTCCCAAGAATATTCTGATTCAGGTAATCGACTCCAAGGATCCCTCAAAGATCCTGAAGCAGGGCTCCAAGGAAGGGCTGCACGACGCCTTTACCATGGGACTCGTTTGGCTGGACATGGCACTGAAAGCGAAATAAAACAAAAAGCGCGCACCCGAAGCATGAATTTCGGGTGCGCGTTTCTTTTAGCTTATAGACAAAACCAACGAACCCCGTCAGCCTTGCCGTTATGCGTTTTTCACCGTCTCAATCTGTGCGTTGAGGTCATCCACAACCTTTTGCGCTTCCTCTACCACAGTCATTGCCGCTGTGATGCCGTCTACTTGGCTTTCCTCGGCATTCGAAAAGTGCTGATAGGAAACCTTTCCCAGCGCGGCATACGCCTCCTCAAGCTTATGCTCTGCCAACGAAAGCTTAACCTGCAGTGTGGCAAGGTCGGTTGTTTGATTGATCTTGTCGGCGGCTTTTCCTACCGTCTTTTTGAAGCTGTTGCAAAAATCGTCCCAGGATGACATATCTTGATCCTCCCAAAATTGAAAATTCATTGACATTAGTATATACCCATTTTGCAAAAAAGTCAAGTCTTTTTCCGATCGAACATATTTTTGAACATGTTTTTCAGGTCTCCGTCCCACCGATCAAAAAATGCCCGCGTCAAGGAACAAGCCGTGACGCGGGCGTTTCGGAAAGCTCATGGGATGACCGTCATCCCATGTTCTTGGAGGCAAAAGCCTTCATTTCTTCTTTCTTCAGTGCCTTGCGATAAATGAAAATATAAATCACTGTGGCGATGATCGCGCTAATGCTAAAGCAGGAAAAAAGCATGGGAAGCGTCGGGTTCATCGGCCAGACAAAAAGCGCCCATAAGGTTCTCATCCCAAATCCGCAGATGCCGCCAACCACCATTGCACTGGTTTGGCAATGAAACACGGGCATGCAAAAGTGAAAGATCTCCATAATGCTGGTCGTAAAATAAGTAAGACACATCAGGGTCATTCTGCCCTTTGCAAGCTCAATCACCAGGGGATCGTCATTGAGCATTCCAAGCATTGGCTCGGCAAAGAGTACAAACAGTCCTCCCACGGAAAGACTTGCCACTGTTGCATAAAGCACACTTGCACGCATTGTTTTTCGAATTCTGTCCGGCTTTGCCGCGCCCAGATTTTGTCCAACAACCGCTACCACAGCAAGGGCAATTGAATATCCGATCTGATATATCACAGAGTCAAACTGACTTGCCAACGCATTGGCTGCCATTGCCTCTGTGCTGATGGTATTGACAGAGGAAGCGAGAACAACGTCCGATATATAGAAAAAGATAGACGCAATACTTGTGGGAATACCGATTTTGACCATTTCAACAAGCTCACGTTTTCCAATACGCAGATAACGGCGGTCTATCTTACAGATTTCCTTGTTTTTTATAAGTGCAATGAGCGATAAAATAAGCAAGACCAGCTTGGACAAAATCGTAGAAAATGCAACCCCCTCAACGGTAAGCCCAAGCACGCCCACAAAAAGCACGTTTGCCACAAGATTGGTCGCACCCGAAATCATCATATACATCATGGGTCTTACACTGTCACCGGAGGAGCGCAAAATCGCAAAAACAAAGTTATAGAGCATGATAGCCGGCATGCCAAGAAAATAGACCCTTAAATACAGAGTGGCGGAATCCAGCACCTCCGACTGACACTGCATAAAGGTCAAGAGCGTCCTTGCAAAGATCAACGCGATCAGCATCAAGAAAACACCCGTTCCAACACCGAACACCAGTGAAGTACCTACTGCTCGCTTGACCCCCTCCTCGTCTCTTGCCCCGACCTTCTTGGCAATCAAAATACCTGCTCCCGTGGCAAAGCCTAAAAAAAGCCCGGTGAGAAGTGTAATAAGAGAGCTACAGGCTCCGACTGCCGCAACCGATCGGTCATCCGCCATCAAAGAAAGACATGCGACGTTTGATGCATGAAAGATCACCTGCACCACGTTTGCCACAATAAGCGGCAAGGAATACAGAAAAAGTGTTTTAAAAATAGGACCCTCAGTTAAAATCTTGTTGTTTTTCATAGTAAAAAGCCTTTATTCCCTTTCTCTACGGATATTTAAGGTTGGATATTCCGCCATAGCAAGTCTCGCGGCACCGTCGGAGGCATCCGACAAAACGCAGATCTCATATTTGATCCTCTCGCTGACCGTTCCGAATGCCATATCAAAGACTTCAGAGACCGAATCAAACCATTTCAGCCATTCTCCCACAAGAAAGCATTTCCGAATTCCAAGCAGCATAGCAAGGTTTGCCACCGAATATCCAAGTGCCTCGGCAATTTCACCGTAATTGCCTTCCCTTGTGCAGGAGTGAAGAATCTCCCTTAACCGCTCCCCTCTATAACGGACATGTCCCAGCTCCAAGGGAAGCTCCATAATCTTGCCGTTCTTCATAGCGGCAACACCGATTTCCTCTGTATCCGCTCTTATGACCAAGCAATCCTCACCGCAAGATTCGGCAACCGAATACAACACACACTCAGGGTCATGCCTGGCGACCACCGGCAAGTCAAAATGCTCGGCTATCACCCTCTGTGGGAAAACGGAGGTACAACCGCCTGTCATAGGATAAAGGAATCCGCCATTCTCAGAGCGCATACCCTCTACCGCAACGCCGACACCACAGCAATCCTTCGGATTAGCGAGCATTTCCGAAATCCTTTCGCAGACCGAGAGCATCAACTCATGCTCATCCGAGAAGCGCTTTGCTTGCCATTTTTTGGACGCGATTCTTTCGCCATTCATCGAAAGCACCGTAACTCCTATACCGAAATTGTTAATATCCACACCCAAAAAATATTTTCTTTTATTTAAAGATAAAAGAGTAGGCGTTCTGCCCTTTGTCGCAGGCGCATCTTCTTTCGCAGGATACGCGGCTTCGATCAGCACCGTATCCTCGATCAAACGCGCAACAAGATCCGATACACACGCCCAGCTCAGCGAAAGTGCCTTGCAGATTTCCATGCGAGTGACCGCCCCGTTTCTTCGTATAAAAGAAATAATTGCGGCTATATTATCTTTTTTTTCAGAAAATTGCTTCACACTTGCCATATCATTCTCCTTTATTTTATCGCACGTCGATATATTATAACACAAAAGGATTTGATTGTCAATACCGTTTCCTGTTTTTTCAAAAATTTGGGCAGAATGTAAAAAACACACGTTGTTTTGACAAACAAACGTGTGCTTTTTTCTGCAACAAACCAACCGTGGGCGTGTAAGTGAGAATATGAAAGACGGCGCTCATTCCCTGCTCTGCTTTTTGCGGTACTGCGTAGGAGATATTCCGAAATGCGCAGAAAAAATGCGGCAGAAGTAAAAGGGGTCCTCGTACCCGACGGTCTCCGAGATCTCGTTGATCTTCATGTCGGTATAGCGCAGCATCGTCTCGGCATTGGAAAGTCGGATCATGTTGCGGTATTCCACGGGGCTTTTCCCCGCCCAACGGCGAAAGCATCGGTAAAAATAGGTCGGGCTGATCCCGCACAGCGCGGCATAATAGGCGATATTCCGATTTTGATTCCATTCGTTTTTCATTGCTTCAACGCCGTTTCGGATCGGATAATAGGCGTCGCGGTCGGTGCCGACCGACTGCACAACGGCATCCCACAGGGCATAAAACTCGCTTTTGATCTTCAAAAAATTGCGTTGCTCGGGAGTCATTGACCGCTCGGTTCGGTGGATCTCTCCGCTGATCGCATTGATATGCCGCTCCAGCAAAGGAACCTCTCCGTGCGCCATGATCCCGATCCGATCCGACACCAACAGCTCCTCGCCTTCCCCATCGTACAGACAAAAATTCATCGTGTAGGTGTCGATATGACTCTCGGTGCCGCCCTCCACCTCAACGTGATAGCAGATCCCCGACGGAATCCAGACCAGATCCCCTTTCCCTGCCTGCACGCTTTTCTCGCCCCTCGGATAGAAGGTCACGCGGATGTCGGTACAGACCAGAAAGAGTGCCGAGCAGGGACGCGGAAGCTCTTGATACTGTGCAAAGCTGTGCCTTTTTGTCCATGATTCGGGAAAGACCTCAAGTCCCGAAAACCGCGAATCTATGTGGGAAAATTCCTCCAAATCGATCAGTCTCATGCGCTCACCCCCGTTTTTTGCTGTTTTTATTATACGATATTCGTGTAGAAAAGTCAAGGTTTTTCATAATAGTGCATGTTCTTTTCTCACAAAACCTGCTATAATGAGGTCAAACAATGAAAAGCCGTCCCGAAAGGCACGTGAAGACGTCGCGAAAAGCAACCGATGCCGGGACGGCAAACCGAATCGGAGTGATCACTATGGGGTATCTTTTTATCGGAATCGCGCTGTTCTGCCTGACGGTCAAGGGGTACAGCGGAAAAAAAACAAGCACCCATGTGCGACATGCGGGCGACTCGATCCTCTTCAACGCGGTGCGGATGCTCCTGTGCATTGCCATCGGCGCGGTCGCGGTGCTGTGTGAGGGCTCACCAACAGGCTTTGCCATTGACGGCGGCATGCTGCTGATCTGTCTGCTGTCGGGTGCCGCAAACGCGCTCTTTTTGGTGGGCTGGATGCTCGCGATCCGAAAAAATGCCATGGTCACGGTGGACGTCACCCTGACAATCGGCTCGATCCTTCCCTCCGTGCTTTGCGCCATCCTCTTTCAAGAGGCGCTTTCGCTTCAAAAAATGATCGGCTTTGCCCTGATCGTAGCGGCGGTTCTGATCCTTTCGGGCTACAACCGCGCTACCAAAAAGAGCGGCGTGATCGGCATTCTCCTGCTGGCTCTCGCCACCTTGGGAGACGGCTTGACAGGCTTTTGCCAACAGCTTTACAAGCAATTCTACACGGCAAGCAGCACGCAAAGCACAGACACCGTCTATACCAACTCGATCTACCATTTCTACACCTACATCTTTGCGGCGGCGATCCTTCTGATCCTGTTTGTCGGATACCTGCTCCTGACTCACAAGCACACCGAAAACGAGACGCGTGAGCAGTCTGCCGACACAGCCCCCTTTTCCTCTCTTGCCAAGCCCCTTCCCCACATTTTCATCATGGCGGTCTGCCTGTTTGCCGCAAGCTATCTGCAAACGCTTGCCACGCGTGACTTCGGGATCTCCTCCCAGGTCCTCTACCCCGTGATCAAGGGCGGTTGCCTGATCACCGTGAACCTGACTGCAAGCCTCTTCTTTGGAGAAAGGATCACAAAGCGCAGCATCCTCGGCTCTGCCGTGGCTCTGTGTGGGATCCTTGCCATGAGTCTGCTTTGATCTTTCCGTGAAAGGAGACAACTATGACACGACTTGCTCAAAATCTGGCAGAAGCCGAGAAAGCACTTGTCGATAAGCCTCTGTTTGCCACAAGTGCCGAGCTGTTTTTGATATTGAACCGAATCAAATCCGAATACCTCGACCTGCCCCAGCCGCTCCGCTTTGCAAAATTTTTGGAGATTCTGCTGGGTGAGGTCTCGACCCCGATCGAGCCGTATGACCTGATCGCCGGCAGATGCGTGGACAGAGAGCTGACAGCCGACGAGGAGACCGCCTTTCAAGACTTTATCCGCCACCCCGACTATCCCCCGCGTCACACGGTTTTCAGCTCGGGGCATTGCACCTATTCGTGGGAGCTTTTGATCGAAAAAGGGCTTCCCGGCTTGCGTGCGATGGCAAAGCAACGGCGCGAAGCCACAGAAGACGCCGATCAGCAGATCTTTCTCGACGCCATGATCTCGATCTACGATACCATCATGGCATACCTGCTCCGCTACGCCGCCACAGCCGAGGCACGCGGTATGATCGAGCCTGCAGAAAACCTGCGCCGTGCCGCCACCGCGCGTCCCGACAGCTTTGCGTCGGCATTGCAGCTGCTGTGGGCAGTCACCATGATCAACTGCGCGTACATCACGCAAAACCCCACGCTGACCGTGGGAAGGCTGGATCAAATCCTCTATCCGCTCTACCAAAACGACCTGCAAAGGGGTGTGATCACAAGAGAGCTTGCGGCGGAATACATCACGGATTACTACTGCAAGCACAATCTGATCATGGGCAGAGGCGAGCATCAGGTGGGAGACGAGAGCAACAGCACCACCTTCAAGCGTATTTATTGCTTCGACGCGCCGCAATACCTGCTTCTTGCAGGAACCGACGCCGAGGGGGAGCTTGCCGTCAACGATCTGACCCTGCTCTTTGCCGAGTGTATCGTCCCATCCTTCAAGAATCCCGTCGTGGTGGTTCGCTACGTCAAGGACATGGACAAGACCTGTCCCGCACTCTGGCAAACGCTGACCGAAAAGGCGCTTGCAAGTGCCTCTATGATGTTCTACAACGATAACAATATTCTTGCCACGCTTCGTCGCATGGGGATCCCCGACGCAGACGCACGCCGCTATGCGCATTTTGGCTGTAATTGGCCCTCCCTCGGTGATCAATCCGCCTGGATGCAGGGCGGTCCGCATTCCTCCAAATACGGGGTCTACACCGCCGAGGAGGAGAGACAAGCGCAATGCATCCCTTATATGCGCATGAACACCGATTGCGGATGGCCCGAGGATTTTACCAGGATCATGAAGGAACTCTCAGAGCATGACCCGAATGACGTGACGATCGAGGATTTTTACGATCGATTCTTCACCCGTATGGCGAATTTCATTGACCGCAAGCTTGCCTATCTCTCACACGAGCTGACCATCCGTCAGCGACGTCCCTCGGCTGTCATAACCTTTGGCGACTGCTTTTTTGCCGATTCGATCGCAAATGCCGCCTGCTTTTCGTCCAATGCCAAGTACCATTTCGAATTGCAATCATTTCAGATGTTCGCAACCGTGGTGGACTGCTTCATCGCGGTCGATCAGCTTGTGATGCGAGAAAAGAAGGTGACACTGCGTGAGCTGATCGAGGCAATCGACGCCGATTTTGTCGGCTATGAGCCGATTCTGGCACTCTGCCGCAAGGCGGACAAATACGGCATGGACACGCCGCTCTCCAACGCGCACGTAGAGCGACTTTCGCACACGGCTTGCGAGCTTGTGATCAAAAAAAACCGTCCCTATCTGCAAACGCAGGGGCTGATCCTGGTTCCCTGTATGCAAAGCGACACCTGGCACCTCAAAAACGGAGAACGATTTGGTGCAACCCCCGACGGCAGACGCGCGCACACGCCCTTCTCACAAAACACGCGTCCCTCCAACGGCTCCTGCGTCAACGGGCTGACCGCCATGTTCAATTCGATGCTCCACCTTCCCCATGACGGTCTTTTGTCGGGAGCCTTGAATCTCGACATCGACCCGAGGCAATTCCCCGGGGAGAGCGGAAAGAGAACCTTCTCCGCACTCCTTGCGACCTACTTCAACCGAGGAGGACTGCACGCGCAGGTCACCTCCGTCAGCCCCGAGCAGCTCATCGAGGCACAGCTTCACCCACACGAGCATCGCGATCTGCGCGTCCGTGTTACGGGATACAGCGGTGTGTTCGTGGACATCTGCGAACGCCTGCAGAACGACATCATCGAACGATTGAAATAACAACGGAAAGGAACCTATATCATGAAAAAAATACTGCTTCCAAACGGCTTGAACGTATCCGAGGTTGCACTCGGCGCCATGAATTTCGGCACCACCACGTCCAAGGACGAGGCGTACCGCGTTCTCGATCTTTATATGGACAGAGGCGGAAATTTTATCGACACCTCCAACAACTACGCACACTGGGCGGGTACGGGAGACGAAAGCGAGACTCTGCTTGGCGAATGGCTGCGTGAGCGCGGCTGTCGCGACCGCGTGGTGCTGGCAACCAAGGTCGGCTTTGACCGCCACGGCAAGGGCGCGGGTCTGAAAAAGGATCAGATCGAATATTGGATCGACGAAAGCCTGCGCAAGCTTGGCACCGACCATATCGATCTCTATTACGCGCATACCGACGACCCCACCACGCCAATCGAAGAAACGATGGAGGCGTTCGACCGCCTTGTAAAGAAGGGAAAGGTTCTGACCCTCGGC
This sequence comes from Eubacteriales bacterium, assembly GCA_045655785.1. Taxonomy (GTDB): domain Bacteria; phylum Bacillota; class Clostridia; order Oscillospirales; family CAG-272; genus UMGS1865. The sequence continues at coordinate 5,081 of JAZOPW010000090.1, read as the reverse complement.
TCCAGCAACTTTGACACCTGGCGACTTGCCGAGGCAAACGCGATCGCAGACGCAAAGGGACTGACCCCCTACACCGCGATGCAGCAACGCCTGAGCTATCTTCAGCCCAAATTCGGTGTTGCCCCCAAATATGCCTTTAACGAGGTGGTAAACCGCGAAAGACTGCGCTACCTGTGTGCCAAAAATATGCCCCTGATTTCTTACGCTTGCCTGTGCAAGGGTGCTTATGAGAATCCCGCTCTGCTCCCCGACGAATATGAGGGCGGCGCACGTCTCGGAAAGATCCGCTCAATGGCGGCAGACAAGGGCGTGAATCCGAGTGCCTTGGTGGTGGCATGGCTGACCAATCTCCACCGCTGTCAAGGATACCCGAGAGTGATCCCGCTCTTCTCGGCAACCCCCGAGCAGCTCGACGAAAATCTGCGCGGCTTGGAGCTGTCCTTGACCGATGCCGAGCTTGCCGAAATGAACAGCCTTTGAGTGAAATGACGGTTCCCTATATTTTTGATATTCACCGCGCGTCCACGGTGGACGGTCCGGGGCTTCGCACCACGGTCTTTTTGAAGGGCTGTAACCTCAACTGCTTCTGGTGCCACAACCCCGAGGGAAAATCCCCCGAGCCACAGCTTGCGCGTTTTGCCGAAAAATGTGTGGAATGCGGCACCTGTCGGTCGGTCTGCCGATCCCCCGATGCCTGTATCGCTTGCGGCACGTGTGCCAAGCATTGTCCCTCCGATGCGCTCCGACTGTTCGGAAAATGCTACACAGTTGACGAGCTGCTTGAGATCATTGCCGCCGACAAGCCCTATTTTGACGCCACAGGGGGGGGACTAACGCTCTCGGGAGGCGAGTGCATGCTCTATCCCGAATTCGTGGCAGAGCTTGCAAGAAGCTGTCAGGAGCGCGGAATCTCGGTTGCGATCGACACCGCAGGCAACGTTCCCTTTTCCTCGTTTGCGCTTCTGCTCCCCTACACAGATCTCTTTCTCTATGACGTCAAGGCGTTGGACTGCGACCTGCACCGACGCGGAACAGGAGTTGGAAACAAGCGCATTCTTGCCAATCTGCAACGGCTGATCGACCTGAAAAAGCCGATCCTTGTGCGGATCCCGTTGATCCCGCAGTTCAACGAGGGCGAGGAGGTCGAGCGCATCCAACGCTTTTGCGAGGAACGCGACCTGCTCTATGAAATCCTGCCCTACCACCGCATCGGAGAGAGCAAGCGTGACGCACTTCTTTGAAAACAGAATCAGCCCCGTCCGCCAAGCGTATTCCTGCTTGACAGATGGGGCTGTTGTGATAAAGCAAAAGCAATCAACCTCGCCAACAACTTTCTCGGCTTCATCAAAAGAACCATTTTTACGATGGAGCAAATAAAAATAATTGTCAATAATGAAAGAAAATAAAATTTTTTAAAAAATCTATTGCATTTTCAAAAAAGATGTGGTATAATATCAAGGTCAGTTAAACATGGCCCCTTAGTCAAACGGCTAAGACGTCGCCCTCTCACGGCGAAGATATGGGTTCGATTCCCGTAGGGGTCACCAGCGGACAAACCCGCTATTACAGCAAGCTTCGGCTTGCTTTCTTCATGCAAGGTTCCATTTACGCGGTTGGTATGTAGCCACAGGCTGCCGATATTCTCCGCGCCGTTTTTATGAAACGGTGGATATAGCCTTGCTTTTTTCTTTGCAAAGTCGCCTCCCCTTCCCACAGGAAGAGGCGGCTTTTTTGTGTTATCCACCGGTTCGCGTTCTCCATTCACCCGGAGAGGCACCGAAACGCTGCTTGAAGCGGCGGACGAAGTTCGGATAATCGGAAAATCCGCTCTCACGGCATACTTGTATCACGGTCATGTCCGACGTCTCGATCAGCTTTTTGGCATGATCAAAGCGCAGACGGTCAAGATATTCCCGAAAGGTCACACCGGTCTCCTTTTTGAAAAGTGCCGAAAAGTAGGTCGGTGCATACCCTGCATATTCAGCAACCTCGGCAAGTGACGGATCCCCCCGAAAATGCTCGATCAGGTATAAAACCCCTCTTGCAGTGGGGGCATCCAAGCCGCGGCACGCTGTTCTCCGAGCGGACAGCTTTCCTAAGATCGCATTGAGCAGATAGGAGGCGTACCGCTCCTTTGAGAGATTTTGCACCAGCTCCCGAAGCATCACGTCCAAAAATTCCTTTTCGCTCCCCTGTGCCTCAAAAACGGCTTCAGCACCCGACTCCAACAGACGCGAAAGGAAGCGTACATCGCAAAGTGTCTCCGAAAACATCACATTGAACACGCGGCAGTCCTCGGCTCTGACACTGTGGAAGTTCAGTGGCGTCATAAGAAAAAGCATACCCGGACGGATGACGTATTCCACACCGTCCACCACATAGACGCCGCTCCCCTCTGTGAAATATTCGATCTCAAAAAACTCATGCAAATGCGTGGAGCAGGCACCGTTTAAGGACTTTTGTGAGGCAACAAACGCCGCATCTCCGATATGCCGCTCTTTTGTAAAACGCTTCACCGTGATCTCTCCTTTCGCACGTTTTTTCTTATTATACAACAATTCATAAAAAAAAGCAATGTTTTCATATCAAAATCCTTTCAGGCTGTGCTATAATGACCTCAATGAAGAAAAGGAGGCTCTATTATGAAGCAGCTTTATTTGATCGGAAACTCGCACATTGACCCCGTTTGGCTGTGGAGATGGCAGGACGGATATTCGGAGGTTCTTGCCACTTGGCGCAGTGCGCTTGACCGCATGCATGAGTTTGAGGACTTTCAATACACAAGCGCGTGTGCCGTGTATTATCAATGGGTCGAAAAGACCGACCCCGAAATGTTTGCCGAGATCACCGCGCGGATCAAGGAGGGGCGTTGGAACGTCACGGGCGGATGGTTCTTGCAGCCCGACTGTAACATTCCGTCGGGAGAAAGCTTTGCGCGACACGCGCTGATCGCCCAGCGCTACTTCAAGGAAAAATTCAGCTTGACCGCCAGAAGCGGCTACAACGTCGATTCCTTCGGTCACAACGCATCGCTTCCAAAGATCCTGCGCGCGAGCGGAATGGATCGCTACGTCTTTATGCGTCCCTCCGAGAGCGAGAAGGCGTTGGGCTTTGATCTCTTCAGTTGGAAAAGCGACGACGGCAGTGCGGTCACGGCATTCCGCATCCCCGAGTCCTACGCGATCCGTCTCGAATCCTTATCCCACCTGGACAGCATCGCAGAAAGCATTGACAGGGACGGCGTCAGCCGCATGGCGTTCTACGGCATCGGAAATCACGGCGGCGGACCGACGTCCGAGCTGATCCGTGCCATCATCGACAAAAAACTACCAAATGCCGTTTTTGCAACGGTAGACCAATATTTTGACGCGCTCCCATCCACCGATCTCCCCGTGGTTTCAGAGGAGCTTCAGCACCATGCGCGCGGATGCTACAGCGCGAATGCATACGTCAAAAAAGCAAACCGCCAATGTGAGGAAAACATCCTGGCGGCAGAGCGTATTTGTCTGTTCGCAAACAAGCTGATCAACCACCCCTACCCCAAAAAGAGGTTGCAAAAGGCTTGGAAAAACCTGCTTTTCAATCAATTTCATGACATTTTAGCGGGATGCGCCATCGAAAGCGCCTATACCGACGCCTCTTATCTGTTTGGGGAAATCATGAGCATCACCGAGCAAGCCATCAACGAGGCTTTGCAGGCGGTTTGCCGCAAGATCGACACGGGCGACTCCTTTGCAAGCACAAAGCAACATGTGCGCAAATGGGTATGGGAGCACGATTCCTATGGAACACCTCTGGTCGTTTTCAATCCGCATGCCTTCCCTGTACGCGAAATAGTTACCATGCGGATCTCTGCCTCCTGTATCACCGACGAGACGGGACGCGAGATTCCCTTTCAGCTGACCCGCGGGGAGCAGACCAATCACAACGGCGACATCTACGTGGTGACCTTCCCCGTTGAACTGCCCGCGTACGGCTACCGTGTGTACCGCGCCTTTCAGGAGAAAGAGCCGACCGCTGTCTTCCAAAGCCTGATCGCCGAGCCTCATCGGCTTGAAAACGACCTCATCTGTGTGGATTTTGATGAAAAGAGCGGTGAGATCACGCGATTCACCGACAAAAAGACGGGCAAGGTCCTTGACTTAACAGGTATGCGCACGATCCTTACCGACGAGACCGATTGCGACACCTGGGCGCACGACAGACGGGATCTTGGCGAGGTCTGCGGCGAATTTTCGGATCCTGAGTTCTCTGTATTGGAGAAGGGTGACGTATGTGCCAAGCTGAGGGTCAAGACCCGATACGGAAAATCAACACTGACACGCGACTACTGCCTGACGGCGGACAGCGACGAGATCCGTGTTTATGCCGAGATCGATTTTTGGGAAGAGCACAAGGCGCTCAAGCTCACGTTCCCAGCCAAGGACAGCGTGCGTTGCGAAATCCCCTACGGCACGTTGGAGCGTCCTCTCTCCACAGGCGAGGAGCCCTTTGGAAAGTGGTTTGCCTCAGGCGATTTTTGCGTTGCGAACACGGGAATCTACGCCTATGATTCCACCGATCAAGAGATTCGTATGACGGTTCTGCGCGGCGCGATCTATGCCGACCATTACGGCACACGTGACGACCGTTGCCGTTTTATGGACCGCGGGCTTCACGCCTTTACCTATTCGCTTTTCGCCTTCCAAAGCAACGCCGACGCGCACAGACGCGCCGCACTTCTCAATATGCCTGTACGCACGGTGAACGAAAGCTTTCATGGTGGCAGTCTGCCGCAGACATACAAAGGCTTTTCATGTAATGCCGAAAACGCGATCGTAACCGCCTGCAAGCAAAGTGAGGACGGAACCGATGCCGTGATCCGTCTGTTTGAATGCGAGGGAAGCTCTGCCAACGTACAATTGGATTTTATGGGAAAGAAAATTGACACACCCCTCTCTCCTTATGCCATCCGAACCCTAAATGAAGATGGCACGGCATTGAACTTTATGGAGTGGGAAGAGAGTACACAATTATAATATCAAAACCACCTAACATGAGCTGCCCCAAATTGTGCTGTCGGCACAATTTGGGGCAGTTCA
>JAZOPW010000089.1:0-2356 GCA_045655785.1 Eubacteriales bacterium | reverse complement strand
TGGCTCACAGAACGACATGGCTACGATCCGACTTTGATGCCAGCGCAGAGATCCCCGTGACCTTTCACGGCTATGGGACCACTGCAAAGAAGATTGACTATATTTTTCTTTCCGAGGCTTGGCGCGATCGTGTAGTAGGCGTGGAGACGTGGACAGACGTGCATGAGGGGATCTATCTTTCCGATCATTACCCCGTTTGGGCAGAGTTTGCGCCGGACGCTTTATAAAATAAGAAATGAAGAACCGTTTTTCATAGATCCAAAATCGATTTTTCTTTTTTACATAGCCAAATGCAGACAGATAAGCATTTGGCTTTTTACCATTAAAATCCCTATGGCGATTGAAATATTGAATGAAATATGGTATAATAGTAAATAACTTGAACGATCTAATTCTAATCGTAACAAATTTCGAAGAATATCGGGAATTCAGAAAGAAATATGAAAGCGAGATTCATCATGAAAAATTATAAAAACATCAATACGGCGCCGATTCGTTCGGGAAAGGCTTTGACGACCGAAATCGTTGCGGAAAAAAATCTTTCGATCGACCGTGTCACAAGCGGTGAAATTTTGTTGCCGTGGGTGCAGGGCGGTTGTTCGGACGGGAAGCACCTCTATGAATTCATGATCAGCAAGGATTCTCTCCACTGTGTGATCGTGAAGTACGATCTTGCTACGCAGAAGGTCATTGCTTTCAGCGAGGATCTTATGCTCGGTCATGCCAACGACGGCGCGTACAATCCCAATGACAATACGATTGCCATCACGCATTGCTGCGATCTCGTTTCGCCGACCTCCAATATCGTTTATATCGTTGACGCGGAAACCTTGATGCTCGTAAAAACCTATACGCTTCCGAAATTTGACCTTTATGAAATTACCTATAACGAAAATACAAGGCAGTATATCACAACGAGCGAATCGGAAATGCATTATTGGGACGAGGATTTCCGTCTTCTGGACGTAAAGCCGATCTCGATCACACCGAACTGGCCTTCCCAAGGGATTGACTGTGACGGGGAATACGTTTACCGTTTGGAATGTTATATCAGAAAAAACGAAAAGGGCGTCACGGTTGAGATGCTGAACAATATCCGCGTGAACGATGTGACGACGGGCGAGGATGTTGCTATCATTCCCTTGAATATGGGGCTGGAATCCGAAAATCTGTTTCACTATAACGGAAAGCTTTATGTTTCCTGCAACAACAGGAGCTGGACCGGCTGTGAGGTCTTCCGTTTTGAGATCGTTGAAAAATAGCTTCAAGCAGTAATACGGTTATTTGATATTACATAGGCGAGTTTACACAGTTGTTATAATATTAAAAATTATAGTTATCATAGGGGAGAGTATATGCCAAAGAGTGCGATCATAACAAAAAACGGATTGCCCATACTGAAAATCAACAATGAAACGATCTTGCCGTGCGGATATATGAGTTATCAGATTGATAAAGCGGATTACAGCGATTTTATCTCCTGTGGTTATAAGCTGATCTTTGTCCCTGTTTATATGGGTGACAGAGGAATCAATCCCATGAGCGGGATTCGTCCGTTTTATCCCGGCTTTTGGGTGGGTAAAGGCCGTTATGATTTTTCTGTTGTTGAAGAAAATTTCAAAAAGGTGATTGCCACCTACAAGCCGGGTGAAATCTGGATCATTCCGAGAGTGATGGTAGAGCCACCGTCTTTTTGGGAGGAAGAGAATCCCGATGAGTTGTGCAGAGACTTTTCGGGTAAAAGTGTTCACCAAAGCTATTCCTCTGACGTTTGGTTTCATGATACGGAGAAAGCAATGGCGGCACTGCAGGATTTTCTTGTGAAAAGCAAAATTGACGAATATATCGTGGGATGGCAAATTGCGTGCGGTTGGACGGAAGAATTTATGAGACCTGCGATTTATCCTATGCAGCTCACGGATTATTCGGATACTTCCGTGAGAGCTTGGCAAAGACATCTGAAAGAAAAATACGAGGATGTTGAAGTTTTGAACAGAGAGTGGCTGACGTCATATCGGGAATTTGAGGATATTTCCGCACCTTCTCCTGCTGAAAGAGTATATCACCTTGAGGAAGAAGAAAATTATCCGATTCCTGTTGCGGAATACAACCGCTTCCGAAGCGAGGAGACCGCAAACGCTTTGATCTCGCTTGCGCGTTCGGCAAAGAGGATCATCGGCGGCAACAGAGTTGTCGGTGCCTTTTACGGATATGCGGGAACGAAATTCGGTCATGACGCGATAGATATGGTTTTGAATAGTGCCGAGGTCGATTTTCTCGCAAGTCCGTTTTCATACGATACGCAAAGAGCGCCCGGTACGGATTGGGTGCTTCAGGGTGTTCTCGGCCCGACAAG
>JAZOPW010000088.1:0-3549 GCA_045655785.1 Eubacteriales bacterium | reverse complement strand
GAATTCATGACGCGCAAGCGTCAATTCATGCAATCTCAGATTGCCATTCATCATGAAATAAAAATCGGACACATCATCGGGGAGTTCCCTTTTGATGTGTCCGTTTTTTTTGCAAATGGTTATTTGATTTTTATCTCTCCGTCCGTGCAAACAACCTTGGTAATGCTTTCTCCAAGATAAAAATCGGTGGGCTTCTCAATTGCTTCCCATTCTTGCTTTGTTCCATCGAAACAAATACTTGTCAAACCGGTGCATCCCTCAAACACATTATTTCCGATGGCTGTAACACTATGCGGAATCGTAAAGCTTGTCAATCCGGTGCAATTTCTAAATGCACAAAAGCCGATGGATGTAACACTGTTCGGAATTGTAATGCTTGTCAAGCCTGTGCATCCATCAAACGCCTCACTGTCGATATACTTTACACTATCCGGAATAGAAACAGTTTCTAATTTCGACATATCATAAAAAGCGCCCCTCATGATGCTTACGACATAGAATCCTTTGTATATTTTGGGAATGACGACATCCTTTGAAGGTCCCGCATATTGCCAAACAGCATATCCCTCTTCATCTGTTAAAACACTAAAATTCAGCCCCTCGGTATATGGATCCGAATAACTAACATCTCCAAGCCCTTTGGGATCCCCCGAAGAATCGGCTTGACCGTTTTGAGCACATCCGCACAGAAGCGTATTCAGCACTAAAACGCAACATAAAAAGAATAAGACCATTTTTGTTTTCATCATCATTCCCCCTAAAATAAGTTTTACTTTTCGTTCAAAAGATGTGTCAGTCGGTTTCAATGCGCCAAAAAGCGTAGACCTCAATTGATGCATCCTCATACGCCGAGCATCCGATTGCTTGGACACCTATACTATATCACACTTTTTCACCTTTGTCAACTCCCACAGACAATTTTATCCTGTATTTTCATGTTTGTGCAACAAGGTAAAAAGGAACGAAGGATCTTTCATTATTGCATACCCTGCGATCCTTTTTATCATAAAATCCTCATGCAAATCAAGTCAAACAGATCAAAAAATTTTTAATAACAGATGGAATTTTTTAATTGGAATCTGCTTCGCATATCTCACGAAACATTTTTCTTATTTCCCACGGATTTTTCACTCGATACGCAGTGTAAATCTCCTCATATTGCGAGATCTCATTATCATTCCCAACCCAACTATTATCGGCAACCCAAACAACGGTAAAATTATCACTAAACAAAAAATACTGCACATCATGTTCTTCCATATTTTCAAGGACAAGCATATCTTCCGCTTCGAAAAAGGTACGCTCTCCTACTTGATAGAATATTTCTAAATTGTTCAAAAGATCAATTATATCGGAATTCATTTGGGGATCAACAGCATGTATACCGGAGCAACCGTCCGTTAAATATATGCAATCGGTGCGATCATCGTCATGAATCAATTTTGCGAGTTCACACACACTTCGAGAAGGCATCAAAAGAAAAATCATGACGATAATAATCAAGCAAATAAGCAACAACGCACCGATAATCAACCATATCCATTGATGTTTTTTCATATTATTCTCCTTCGTTTTTATCAAGTACTCTTTTCGTTACTTCTCGCGACTACATTATGCCCACTTCCAGGATCCGTCCGGAAAATAAATGCCTCCGCCGTATATGTAAAGAGGCTTATCGGTAATCTTCTCCCAGTCCTCCGGCGTACCTGTATAGTCGATCCGCTCCAATGACCGACACCGATCAAAAGCCGTCCGCTCAATTCGTGTAATGCTCTTTGGCAGCTTAACATACATCAAGTTAATACAACTCCGAAATGTAGAACTATTAATCGCTGTCACACCTTCCGGAATCTCAATTTCCTTCAAAGAAAAACATGCCTCAAATGCAGACCAGCCGATCGTGTGTATTCCTTGTGGAAGCTCGATGCTTTTCAAATTGATGCATTCTTCAAAAAGGCTCACGTTGATTTCCTTCAAATACATTGGCAACTTCACTTTTTGTAAATTTCCACATCGAAAAAATGCAGATGATCCAATATCGGTAACGCTATCCGGGATTACAATAGACCGAAGCGAGGTACATCCCCAAAACGCTCCGCTGCCAATTGTACGAACCCCTGTAGGAATTTCAATTTTAGTCAAAGATATACATCCATCGAATATGTGACTGCCAATACTGACCACCCCACTCGGAATATCTATGCTTGTCAAAGAACCACACTCACTGAACAAACTGTTGTCAAGTACGGTCAGATGTTGAGGTAAGCGCACCTGTTCCAACATACTACAACGAAAAAAAGCATACGGTTCAATGACATTGACGCTATCCGGAATATACAGGCTCTTTATCTTTTGACAATAATCAAATGCCCCATTTTTGATACGAACCACAGGCTCACCGTTGTAGATGGCAGGGACGACCACCTCGGTTGCATCACCTTTAAAATCCAACACAGCATAACCCGTCTCGCCATTCAACTTTTCAAAGCGCATACCTTGGGTAAACTCTTGCGGATCCGGTATAAGTTCCACACTTTCCTCTTCTGTTGGCAATTCGGTTATGACCTCTTCTTCTGTTGTTTCTTCCTCCACCCTGGATGCCACCGGGAAACAGGACGAAAGAGACAAACAAAGGATCAACACGAAAAGCAACGCAAAAAGACCGGATTTTTTAAAGCTGTTCATGCTTTCTCTCCTTTTATAAAATGAGGGCTGTTGTTGTATCATACAGCCCTCTTAAAGTGTTGGTTACTCCTCGTAACCGTCATACAGTTTGTTTTGTTCCGCGTCGGAAGATTCATTTTCGGCGTCCGATTCGCTCGCATCAGCAGGGTTATCCTGCGCATCCGCCTCGGCGTCAAGCTCGTCACCCTCCGCAGAGTAGATCGAATAATCGGGCGCGGGAGCCTCGTCTCCACGGGCATCGGGCTCGATATAGATCTCGTCCTCAACCGCTTCGTCAAACTCCTCTTCGGGCTGTGTCTCTGCATCTGCATCGGCTTCTGCATCGACCTCATCCCCCGACTCCTGCTGTTCAGCGTCAAGGAAGTCATCCTCCTCGGCTGCATCCTCTGCGGTCTCCTCTGTCAGACGCTCGTCCTCAACAGCCTCACCGTCATCATACTGCCACTCGACACCCTCCATAGGAGCATCTTCCGAATCCCACGCTGTCTCCTCGGAGACCTCATCGATTTCGTCGGGTGCATCGTCATATTCCCATTCGGAATCGGTTACAGGGGCAGCTTCATCCGCCTCATAGACCTCTTCCCCGTCCGCAACGTCATCAAGCTCGCCCTCCGAAGCGGCAAACTCGTCGTCAGGCAAGGAATAACGCGGATCGGGAGCAGGCTCGATAAAGCCATAGGGGTCATCCTCGGCTTCAGTTGTGTCTGACTCCTCATAATCATCGGATTCCGCATAATCATCGGACTCTGCATACTCATCAGACTCCTCAAGCTCTTCCTGCGACGCATCGTCAACATAAGACTCGTCGCCGCCATCGTCAAAGCGTTCGCCGTCGCCAAATACGGCGTCAACGGCACCGTAGGC
>JAZOPW010000087.1:0-2823 GCA_045655785.1 Eubacteriales bacterium | reverse complement strand
GTGTTGTCCAAGGCACTTGTAGCCTCATCCAAAATCAGGATCGGCGGGTTTTTCAGAAAGACACGCGCGATGCAAAGGCGTTGCTTCTGACCGCCCGACAGACGCACGCCGCGTTCTCCGATGACCGTATCGTAGCCCTGCTCCATGGACATGATGTAATCGTGGATATTGGCTCGCTTTGCTGCCTCTATGACCTCCTCCTCGGTTGCATTCAGTCTGCCGTAGAGGATGTTGTCGCGGATGCTGGCGTTAAAGAGGTAGATATCCTGCTGCACAATACCGATGTTGCGGCGCAGGGATTCAAGGGTGATGTCTTGAATATCCTTGCCGTCGATGAGCAGGCGACCCGATTGTATATTGTAGAAATGGGGGATCAGATGGCAGATCGTGGTCTTTCCGCCGCCGCTGGGACCCACCAGAGCAAAGGTCTTTCCCTGTCCGATCTTCAGATCGATATTTTGCAGGACGTCGCGGTCCTTATCGTATCCGTAGGTGACGTCACGAAATTCGATCTCACCCCGCAAACGGTCAACCTCTGTGGCGTTTTCCGTGTCGCGTTCGGGCTCCATGTCCATGATCTCCACAAAACGCTCAAAGCCCGCCACACCGTTTTGGAATTGCTCCATAAAGCGGATGAGGGTATTCACGGGACCCAAAAAGAGGTTGATGGAGACGATGAATGCCGAGTAATCGGCAAAGGTGATCTCGCCGTTATACAGGAAGATACCGCCTGCGATCAAAACCACCACGTTGAAGATCTCGGTGATAAAGGTGGTGGAGGAGTGGAACTGTCCCATTGCCTTGTATGCCTTGACATTGGCGTTTCGGAACTGCTCGTTTCCAACCTCAAATTTTTCGGCTTCCTTTTCGGCATTGGTAAATGCCTTGGTCACACGGATACCCGAAACACTGCTTTCGACTGCGGCGTTGATGGTGGCGGTGGATTTGCGACTCTCGCGAAACGCCTCCTGCATACGTTTTCTTGTAAAGAGGGAAACAATGACAAGGAGCGGAACGCAAGCGAAAATGATCAGCGAGAGCCAGATATTGATGGTGGAAAGGTAGACAAAGGAAATGATGACGGAGATGCCGCAGATGATGATGTTTTCGGGGCCGTGATGCGCAAGCTCGACGATCTCAAACAGGTCACTGGTCAGGCGCGTCATGATCTTACCCGTTTCGTTCTTGTCATAGAAGCTGAACGGGAGCTTTTCCAGATGGTTAAAGAGGTCGCTCCGCATCTGTGCCTGCATACGCACACCCATGACGTGTCCTTGGTACTGAATGAAGTAGTTGAGCAGCATACGCACGAAATAGAGCAAAAAGAGACCGATGCCGAAGATGACGATCAGGCGGTAATTTGGAGTAGGGAGCAGATTATTGAGCATGGTGCGCGTGACCATGGGGTAGACCACGCCGATGAGTGCCACGATCAGCGAGGCGACCATGTCCGCGGCAAACAGGAGTTTGTGCGGCTTGTAGTAGCTGAAAAAACGTTTGAACATCCTTTTTTCCTCTTCTTTTTAGATAAGCTTATTATATCATATTGAAGTCGTCTTTGCAAGACAAATTCTGCAAAAAAAGAAAACGCCTTTCGAAACGAAAAGCGTTTTCTTTGAATGTAGCTTAAGCCTGGGGCTCCTCGGGGATCTCGGCTGCCACGGGTTCTGCGGGAGCGAACTCGGATTCGGGCAGGCAGAGCAACAGCACACCGCCGATTGTGTTGCAGAACAGCAACGTTACAATGGCAATGGCGGTCAACTCGGACTTGGACTTCGCGGTCTTCAGCTTTTTCAGTGCGATAAAGCCGATGATCAGCGGAAAGATCAGCCAACACTGAAGAACCATACCGAGGATAATGAACACTTTTGCTGCAGTTTTCATAACATGACTCCTTGTTGTCGAATTTTTGTGGTTTCCACAACTATATTATATCATATTCATGCAACAGAAGTCAATTGTTCATTTTTCACAATATTCAAATGAATTTTTTGTGAATTAAAAAGAATCAGGTTTTGTTATCTCTGCACGCGTCCCGAGCCGTCGCCGCCTGCAAGCTTTTCTACCTCGCTGACCGATACGCGGTTGTAGTCACCCTCAACGGTGTGCTTGAGTGCCGACGCCGCAACCGCAAATTCGATTGCCTGTTGGGTGGTCTTGCCGTTGAGCAGAGCATAGATCAAGCCGCCTCCAAAGGAGTCGCCGCCACCAACGCGATCGACAATGTGCAGGTGATAGGACTTGGAGAAGCAGTAGTTCTCGCCGTCATAGAGCATACCTGCCCAATCGTTATCGTTTGCAGAGATCGAGGTGCGCAGGGTAATTGCGACCTTTTCAAAGCCGAATTTCTCGGCAAGCTGCTTTGCTACCGATTTATAGCCCTCATGGTTGAGCTTTCCGCCGTAAATGTCCGAGCCCTCTGCTTCGATGCCGAATACGTCCTTTGCATCCTCCTCGTTGGAGATGCAGACGTCTACGTATTGACAAAGCTCGGTCATTGCCTCGCGCGCCTCGGCTCTTGTCCAGAGCTTGCCGCGGTAGTTGAGGCCGCAGGAAATCTTGACGCCCTTTGCCTTTGCGGCTTTGCAAGCCTCGATGCAGATGTCAACAAGCTTGCCGCCGAGAGCGGGAGTGTTGCCGGTGAAGTGGAACCAATCTGCGCCATCAAAAATAGCATCCCAATCGAAATCCTCGGGGGAAGCCTCTGCTATTGCCGAGTGAGCTCTGTCATAAATACATACCGAGCCTCTCTGAGAAGCACCCTTTTCGAGGAAATATATTCCCACTCTGTCGCCGCCGCGAACGATCTCGTCGGTGTCAACA
>JAZOPW010000086.1:0-4340 GCA_045655785.1 Eubacteriales bacterium | reverse complement strand
CAGTCACGCCCTCCGCGGTATATTCGATCTGTCCCCACGCGCTTTCGGTCAAGGGGACGCCGTCCACGATCGCCGTCACACGCAACGTTTTTGTTTCACCGGGATGAACATGCGTCATCAGCGAATAGACGGTATCGGCAGTGCGGTATTCCTTGCCGTCAATTCTGACAACGTATTCCACAGCTCCCTCAACGCCTTCCCAAGCAAGCTCAAAGAAGTCTGCTTGCAGCTCCATGGTTCTGTAGGGCAACCGATCGACCATCTCCGCCTCCAATGTTTCGGAAACATTGGAATCATCGGTATCAACGGTATCGCCGGAATCATTGGTATCGTCACCCTTGGTAGCATCTCCGCCGCACGCCGTCGCGCAAAGGAGCATCAAAAGGACCGTGAGTATGATAAAAAGGAATCTTGCAATATTTTTCATAGAAAATTCTCCTTGCATCAGAAAGCAGCGCCGCTTCAGACAGGTGGTTTCGTCTTTTTATGACGCTATTATAGCATAAATACCCGATTTTGTAAATGGTTTTTTCAAAAAAGGCTTTTGAAGCTATCAAGGAAAAACCGAAAAGCCGCCTTGAAGCAGGGCGGCTTTTCTTTGAAGCTCATTTTATTACGATCAAAACAATGCCAAGAATTCCAAGCGCAATCGAAACGCCTTTTCGAGCGTCAATCCTTTTTCCAAATACCACGCGATCAGTAAGTGCCGACGCCACCACAGTTCCACCATTGACAAGTGGGAAAAAGAGCATACTGCTCAATGCCCCCGAAAGGAACAGGTTTGTCTTGTTTTGCAAAAAGATCACACATCCCAGCAACCCCGACACCCCAAGCAGCGCAAGCTTTTTGTCCTTTTTCTCTGTCGGAACGCTTTCTTTGCGCTTCTGAAACAGTACAAGCGCACCCGAGACCACGGCGATCATCAAAAAAGAAACCGTCAAGAGAGAATCCAACTCTCCCCCATCCTCTGACGCACGAAACAGCTTCTGTATCAATCCCACCATTCCCGAGGACAGCATAGCGGAAAGGCTTAAGAAAAGCCACATCCCTGTGCTTTTTTCTGTTTTTTGACGAAGATTTGCCAGCAAAAAGGACAAGATCAGCACCGTCAAGCCGACGATCTGCCAAGGAGACACCGATTCCCGAAAAAGGAACGCGCCCAGCAGCGTGGGGAGTACAAAGCCGCAGGAATACATCAGAGAGCTGATCGCAAAATCACCGATTGCCACCGCCTTGATATACGCGACCTGTGCCACGAACGTGAACAAGGCGTAGGCAAGTGCCATCAGAAGAATCCAAGCCGTGATACGGATCCCTGTTCCGATCAAGAACAAAAATCCCACGCAAGAGGCAACGAAAAACGTGATCGCATTCAGACGGTAAACCGATCCTGCGGGACACAACTTCGACAAGACGTTTTTCGAAGTTCCCAAAACAATCGACAAAAGCAACAGCACTACGTTAATCATGTTCACCCAACAACGCTTTCAACAGACTCGCACTTAAAATCTCGCGCGTATCATCATCCACAAGACTGAATCGGTTGCCGTCATTCGGCGTGCTCAGATAATTCCACACACAATACGGAATGTCATTCTCCTTCAACACGGTAATCACATCCCGCATCCAATTTTCACGCGACGCAGGATCGGCATGCCGAATGGTACCGAATTCTCCGCACCAAAGGATCTTATCGGGGTGCATCCTTACAAATTCCGCCGCCCCGGACAGCGCTCGGCGCAAATAATCAATGTCCATTCTCGAAAGATCGGCATAGGGATTGCTCTCCCCGATCAGGCGGTAATAGTCCCGATACCGCATGATATCCTCCGACGGATATTGCAGCTTTCTGTTATAATAAAGCGGTCCTGCCTGCAGAACCCCTCTCTGATGCGTAAACAGGAAGGGCGAATACATATGAAAGGTATAGATCACGTATTCATCGTCATACACCGCCAAATCGCACAAGGTTTTCGTGGAATTCCAATTCGTGCTTCCCACAATGATCCAACGGCTCGGGTTCTTGGAGCGGATCGCGTCGATTGTCTTTTTTGCAAGTCGGTTCCAAAGCGAGGGATCCACGTCTCGTACCTCATTCAAAAGCTCGAACATGACCTCCGAGCATTCCGAAAACAACTCCTCCAACATCATCCACAGGGCAACAAACCGATCCTGAAGCGGCTCCGAATCCAAAAGCGAGACCTCTTCCTTGATGTCGCAATAATTTCCAATGGCTTTGTGCAGATTCAGCACAGGAATCAAGCCATATTTCTGACACCACCCCACAAAATGCACCAGATGCGTGCAGATTTCTTTGCGGTAATGATAAGGTGCATCCTCTATGACGATCTGATCGAATCCGACTCGGACGTGATCAAAGCCCATTTTCGCAATATTGGCAACGTCCCATTCGCTGATATATTCGGCAAAATGCTCCATGTCCCCAACAGTAATATCCATGCGGCGATCCATTGGCAATACGTTGAATCGCTTGTAGTTGGTCAGCCAACCGCCGATTCCCATCCCGCGTGAAAGCCCTTTTATCTGTTTCAAGGTATCATCTCCTTTTTTTCTTCCGATTTTCGTTGTTCGACCGCTCTTTTTTGTAAAGGTGAAATTCCAAATTTCTGTTTATAAACCCTCGAAAAATACAACGGATCCGAAAACCCCGACATCATCGCAATGCTTGCGATTTTTTCGGTTGGATTTCGCGTGATCAAGTCATCGGCATGATGTAAGCGAAGACCGGTTAAATACTGTAGAGGTGTTTTCCCTTCCTGTTGCTTAAAGCAGGTTCGGATATAGTCATCGGTATAAGGCAATGTTGCAATGACCGTCGGCAAAGAAAAATAACAATCAGTAAAATTCAAGATCATACGCTCCTTTAGAAGCTCTACCACCTTCACAGATCCCGCATTTATTTTTCGCAAGACGATCAGCTTGGCAACCGCTGCCAACAGATTCAGAAGAACGCCCCTGTATTGGTCACTGTCTTCATAATAAAGCTTGTAGATCATTCCGATCAGATCATACAGTGTTCCTTCATTTTCATGCACGATCAGGGGCTCATCCGACAAAAAAGAGAACATGGAAAATCCAATTGAAATATTTTTAAAGGGCTCTTTTGAATAAGATCCGTGGACACAGTGCGGCGGGATACAGATCACTGTTCCTTTTTGGAAGCTGATATCGCCCTTGTCGGTTCTCATGACCCCCTTTCCGTCGATATAACACATAATCTCCCAAAAATCGTGACAGTGTAGCGGATATTCAACCGTGTTGTCCTTTGTTACACTCACATAAATATATTTGCTTTCCTCAATCATATTTCCATTATACACCCTTTGAGGCAAAAAAATCAATTCATATTCACATCTTTTTTTCATGGACAAAAGATAAATCGCAAACAAAAAAGAGACAACCCGCAAAGCCCTGATCGGCAGGTTGTCTCCATGATAAAATATTCATGTATTACGAGAGATTTTGCACAAAAATACGCATCGTTTGATTTTTGATGCGCTCTGTAAAATCCTGCTCATTGCACAAAGGAGTATCGGACTCCATCCCCGCAAGCCGCAGAGCCTTGGCACCCGAATGATTGTCCGAGCCCGCCAACGCAACCAAGCCATAAGCCTTGGCATACGCCATCGCCATTTCGTTTTCAAAATCGGTACGGCAGGCATTTACGGTCTCCACTCCCTGAACGGAACGCGGAAACAAACGAATATGGTCAATATACTTTGCTTCCCGATAAGGATGCGCCTGAACGACCAAGGCACCGTTCTCCATCAAAAAGGGTAGCTCCTCGGTCTTTTTCATGCTTTCGATCTCGGGATGCTCCAAAAACCACTGCTTGTCAAGTCCATATACCAAAAAATCGGTTCCCTTATAAGTCAGTTCGGCACCGAAAAAGACCTGCAAGCCGATCTCTTCCCCAATCTTGACCCCCTCTTCGTAGTCAGAACAGAAAAATTCCAACCGATCCCGATAAGGAAGGTCAGAGTCAATGTTGATGTTTCCGTCCAAAAAATGATTGGTAATAAAAACCCCTGCGTAACCCATTTTCTTGTAAAATTCCAAGTTCTCGCGTACAGTAGCCTTTCCGCACTTGCTGACGGGATAGGTATGCAAATGTGTCTCATAACGGTATAACATCTCGGCATCCTCCTGAAAAAGAAAAAGCGCGGATCATTCCGCGCGTGATCCTTATATCCATAGAAAATCGAACAAAAGAATTGAAGTAGAGTCGAAGCGAAACTCACAAATTAGTAGAATCTTGAACTGCGAAAGTTCAAGCCCTCGGTCTATTAGTATCGGTCAGCTAAACACATTACTGTGCG
>JAZOPW010000085.1:0-6484 GCA_045655785.1 Eubacteriales bacterium | reverse complement strand
CGATTCTGTTCGCGAGGTAGAGGAGGAAAAGATTCAACAGATTCTCGAATCCGCTCGCTTGTCACCCTCCGCTTGCAACGGTCAGCCTTATCATATTACCGTATGCAAGGGTGCCGCCGCGAAGAAGGTGGCAAAGGCGGTTCAGGGCATGGGAATGAATAAATTTGCCTCCGACGCTCCCGTGATGATGGTGCTGTCGGAAAAGCCGTACGTTGCAACGGCGGCACTTGGCGCAAAGGTGAAGGGCAACGATTATCGATCAATCGACATCGGTATTCTGGCGGCATTCATCACGGCGGAAGCGACCGCGCAAGGACTCGGTACCTGTATTCTCGGCTGGCTGGACGACGCCGAGATTCGCAGCATTTGCGGTCTTGATGCCCCCGTGCGTCTTGTGATCACGCTTGGTTACGCAAAGGACGGCGATCCGCTGCGCATAAAAAAGCGAAAAAGTATGGATGAGCTTGTTTGCGTGATTGAGTGATGTGTTGATAGAAAGAAGGTTTTGCCTATGAAGAAGATTATCGTTATCGGTTGCCCGGGGTCCGGAAAAACGACCTTCGCGGAGAAGCTTCAGGCCAAAACAGGTCTGCCGCTCTTTTACCTTGACTCCATTTGGCACAAACCCGATAGAACGCATATTTCAAGAGAAGAGTTCGACACGAGTCTTGCCGAGATACTCGCCCGGGATTCTTGGATCATCGACGGAAATTACAGCCGAACGATTGAAAATCGGATTATGGCGTGTGACACGGTCTTTCTGTTTGATCTTCCGACCGCAGTCTGCCTTGATGGAGCAATTTCTCGTCTTGGGAAAGAACGCTTTGATATGCCGTGGATCGATACCGAGCTTGACCCAAGTCTGAAAACAGAAATTGAGGATTTTGAAAAGAAAAATCTCCCCGCGATATACGCGCTGATCGACAAGTACAAGGACGGCAAAACCATTGTCGTTTTTGGGAGCAGAGAAGAAGCTGATGTCTTTTTGAATGGAGAAATTCTATGAAAATTGCAAACAACATTTTAAAGCATTACTTGAAAAACGTATATTTTATTACAGGTACGGCGTATGCGGGAAAATCCACCATGGTGAAGATGCTTGCCGAACGCTACGGTATGGTGTATTGTGGCGAAAACTATCATATGGCGGTGTCGGAAGAAGTGGCAACCCCCGAAACGCACCCCGACATCTGCTATAACAAAACGCTGACCGATTGGAAGGATTTCGTGACACGCACGCCCGAGGAATACGAGCGTTGGATCTACAGCGTTGGCAGGGAAGCGGCTGAGTTTGAAGTGGCGGAATTGATCGCGATATCGCAAAACAGAAAGGTGATCGTGGATACGAATATTCCCATAGACATACTCAAGGAAATATCCGACTTTGATCACGTGGTCGTGATGCTGTCCCCAAAGTCCATGAGCGTTGATCGCTTCTTTGACCGCAGTGACTCCGAAAAGCAGTTTCTTTTGAATGTCATCGACAGCTGTGAAAACCCCGAGGCTGTGATGGAGAATTACCGACAAGGTCTTGCGCGCGTCAATAGCAAGGAGCATTACGACGAATACTTAAACGCCGGTTTTTTTACCATTGTGCGTGTAAATACCGACATTGATACCAGAGAAAGCGTTTGCGCGATGATTGCCAAGCACTTTGGGCTTGCATGACGGTGTCGCACGACGTCAAATATGTGTGAATGACGTTATCATGATTGATCACACCAAAAGGGGGTAATTGGAATGAAGCTGTTGTGGAAGGCACTTGTCAAATTTATCATAGGGCTGTTGCTGGTGGGCGTTCTGCTGTTTCTTCCCGCAGGTGGCTTGGACTATCCAAACGGCTGGCTTTTTATCGGTCTGTTGTTTATTCCGATGCTGTTTTTGGGCGCGGTTCTGCTCTTCAAGGCACCCACACTTCTGGAGAAACGACTGAACGTCAAGGAGAAGGAAGGGACGCAAAGGCGAGTTGTTGCGACTTCGGGACTTTTGTTTGTGTGCGGCTTTGTGGTTGCGGGGCTTGATTTCCGCTTTGGTTGGTCGCAGGTTCCCACATGGGTTGTGACCGTGGCTTCTGTGATCCTGCTTGTCTCATACGCTCTCTACGCCGAGGTCATGCGAGAAAATGCCTACCTTTCCAGAGCAGTGGAGGTTCAGAAGGATCAGAAGGTCATCGACACAGGACTGTACGGAGTGGTTCGTCACCCGATGTATGCGGTGACCGTGTGGCTTTTTCTTGCCATTCCCGTGGTGCTTGGCTCATGGTGGTCGCTCCTTTGCTTTTTGCCGTATGTTGCAGTGATCGTGGTTCGGATCCGCAATGAGGAAGCGGTGCTGGAGGCGGGTCTTGACGGATATACGGAGTATCAAAAACGCGTCAGGTACAGACTGTTTCCGTTTGTTTGGTAATGCAAATCAAAATCAATAGAACGTATAGGATGTAATATGGAATTTCACGAAAAGCTTCAGGAATTGAGAAAGCGAAAGGGACTCACACAGGAAGAGCTGGCGGCAGAGCTTTATGTCTCCCGAACGGCTGTTTCCAAGTGGGAGTCGGGCAGAGGGTATCCCAATCTGGAGTCGCTCAAGGCGATCGCGCGCTTTTTCTCCATAACGGTTGACGAGCTTCTTTCCTCGGAAGAGATTCTGACGGTCGCAGAGGAAGCCCAAAAGCAGACAGCAACACACCTTCGGGATCTTTGGCTTGGACTTCTTGATCTCTGTATGTCTTTGCTCCTGTTTCTGCCCCTGTTTGCCGCAAAAGCCGACGGTGTGGTTCGGGAAGCCTCGCTTTTAACGCTCGACGGTGTGGCACCGTATTTGAAAATAGCCTATTTTGCCGTTGTGATTGCGGCAATACTCACAGGCATTCTGACGCTTGCTTTGCAAAACTGTAGAGCCCTTCTTTGGGTAAAAAGCAAGACCAAGTTGTCTTTGGCGCTCGGTGTGATCTCGGTGCTTCTGCTTACGGTCAGCCAACAGCCTTATGCCGCAGTGCTTGCCTTTTCTTTGCTTGTGATCAAGACGGTCATGCTGATCAAGCGCATATGACACGAAACGTATCACCCGTGTGACGTCCCGATTCTTGCCCTTTTCTCTGCCTTCCGATAAACTGTATATGGGTGACTCCCGAATATCAAAAAAGGAAGGTATCAGAAATGAAACAGAAAAGTCAAAAAATTCTTTGTATTGCAGTATGCCTGTTGATCGCGTTTGCGGTGTGGACATTGCTTGTCCGTTTCGTTGATGTGCGACCGATCGGTCCGATGGAATCGAGCGTCGGGCTTGCAAGGCTGAACGGCTTCGTACATGACCTCACAGGCACAAATTTCACACTTTACACCCTGACCGATTGGCTGGGACTTGTTCCCATAGCCACGGCTCTCGGCTTCGCCGTCCTCGGAGCAGTGCAATGGGTCAGGAGAAAACGACTGTGGAGCGTGGATCACAGCCTTCTCGCGCTTGGCGTGTTTTATGCCGTTGTAATGGCGGTATATCTTTTCTTTGAGACGGTTGTTATCAATTACCGCCCCGTGTTGATTGACGGCTGTCTTGAAGCCTCATATCCGTCATCAACCACGGTTCTTGTGATGTGCGTGATGCCGACGGCGGCAATGCAGCTTGGTGCGCGTATTCAAAAAGGAATATTCAGGCGTTGCGTGCTGCTTGTGCTCACCGCGTTTGTTGCTTTTATGGTGGTCGGCAGACTCTTGTCAGGCGTGCATTGGATCACCGACATCATCGGCGGCGCACTGCTCAGTGGTGGGCTTGTGATGGGGTATGCGTCATTTTTAAAGGTTGAGTAAAACGTAAATACCAGCCCTCGTTCCCAGCGGAGCGAGGGCTTTGCCGTTATATTCCATACGTCCCCGTCAACGGATCCCTGAAAATTCCGATTTCGGGTGTCAGAAAGGTGAACAAGACAAAGAGAAGGGCGATGGTCGAGAGGATCGCGATGGGCAATTTGGAAGACCTACAGCGTAGCTTCTCGGTATGAAAAAGCCGTGTCTCATAGAGATACGCAATCGCGGCAGAAACAAAGAAAATCGCAATATTGAGCCAATCGGGCGACTTGCCGATCACGCCATTATAGGTGTAGAAGAGGACGGGGATCAGGATGATGCCAAGAAGAATCCCTCGCAGCGTCACACACCAAAAATCCTCGCGGTCACGGAAGAAAAAGCTCTGCACAATGACGAAAATAAACATTGGCCAAAAGAGCAGCTTCATATGCTCCCAGGTCGATTCGTTCACCCCCGAGAACGGCGCGATCCACACTGCCTCGCCAAGCCATTCGTACAGAAAATGCAAAATCGTGCCGCCGAGTGAGGTCACGGCAAAGCCCATAAGCGCCCACAGTCCAACCGATCGTTTCATACAACTACCTCATATGCTTTTTTGTAAAAGTATATTTTGTAATGATGAAATATATACTTGTCAAACATTGACTTTTTCAGGAATTTTTGATATAATGAAATGAAATTGCTGAATTCTATTTTCTACAAACTGTGCGTTTTGGAACCTACGTAATGATTTATCAGGAAAAATGGAGGTGTTGGTATGACAGAAGTGGTTGCTGCCCTGATTTGGGACAAGGCAAAATTTATGATTTGCCAACGCCCGGCACACAAGGCGAGTGGTCTTCTTTGGGAGTTCGTTGGTGGCAAGGTTGAACCGGGAGAAACAAAAGAGCAGGCGCTTATCCGTGAGTGCAGAGAAGAGCTTGCCGTGACGCTATCTGTTGGTGATGTGTTCATGGACGTCATACATGAGTATCCCGACCTGACGGTGCATCTGACGCTCTTCAATGCCACGATTGCCGAGGGAAAACCGCAGAAGCTGGAGCACAATGACATCCAATGGATCACACCGAGCGAGATACCGAGCTACGAATTTTGCCCGGCGGACGAAGAGATACTCCGGAAATTTATCGAGATGCATCTATAATTAAAGAGTTGGGAAAATAGAAAATGAATCCATATCTGAAAAATCTGAACAAGATCGAATTCGTCGTGACCTACGCCTGCACGGGGCGGTGTAAGCACTGTTCCGAGGGGGATCATACGTTCAGCGGCGAGCGGATCGATCCCGTGATTGCCGCGGATGCGGTGCGTAAGATCGCGGCGGAGTATGATATCCAAACGGTCATGACCTTTGGCGGTGAGCCGCTTTTGTACACGGACGCGGTCTATGCGATCATGCAAACCGCTACGCAATTAAATATTCCCAAACGCCAAATCATTACCAATGGATATTTTTCAAAAGATGCCGAAAAGATCCGCGAGGTCGCAAAACAGCTCGCCTTATGCGGCGTGAACGATCTGCTTTTGTCGGTGGATGCGTTCCATCAGGAAACGATACCGCTTGACGTGGTGAAGATATTTGCCACAGAAGCCAAGGCGTGCGGTATCCCGATTCGCCTGCAGCCTGCATGGCTCAGGAGCTCGACGGATGACAATCCGTACAATAGAAAAACGCGTGCGATCCTCGACAGTTTTGCGGATTTGGAGATCCCCGTGAAAGAGGGAAATGTCATTTTCCTCGAAGGAAACGCGCTGAAATATCTTGCGGAGTATTTCACGGATGAACTTCCCGAAAATCCCTACGTGGAGGATCCACGCGATGTGCGGTGCGTGTCCTTTGAGCCGAATGGAGACGTTCTCGGTGGGAACGTGCATGAGCGCGATATTATGGAGATTATAAAGGATTACGGAGAAAACATATGAAATACATTTGCGAAAATATATTATCACTTTCGTGTCCTGTGGGAGAATTCACCGTTTGTCACGGAAACGAAAGAATCTCTTTCAGTGTTAGAAAAAATGACTATAATGTACCTTATGACAACATAACAACGGAAACCAATTATGCTTTGGAGATAGATACGAAGCTTTTAGAAGTGGGTAAGCAATATGATATTGTGTTTTCAGAAGGTGGCTTAAAATATTGTGGTTCTGGAGAGCATACTGAATCTATTACCAATACGATTGACAATTGGTCTGTCGGTATTGGTTCTTACGATATGAATGATGATTATTTGCATCAAAACAAACCGCACAAAGGCTATGAGGTATGGCGTTCTGAAGATAACCTCGGTTTCTCGTTTGTTCTTTTGGATAGAACGATAGACAAAATCATATTTCTTGTAGCTTGGATTGAAAACAAAGGGGCTTTGAACGTTGATTACGAAAGTTTTTTGGATTTTTGGCTAACGTAAATTGGGAGAATCACTATGATTTTAGAAACAAAACACCTCATTCTGTGCCCAGAGATTACGGACTGTAAAGAAGCTGATCTGATCGATAAACTTGAATTTAACAGGAGGTTGGTAATATGAAGAAAAATATTTTCGCGCGTTGTAAAATGAAGTTGCAACAGTAAGTTTTCAAAAAAGAGAATCCATAGTAACGATTCTGTGGTAGAATTGAAGTTGCTGAGACAACAATTCGAAAGGATCGTCACTATGGACAATACCAATTATACCACA
>JAZOPW010000084.1:0-3277 GCA_045655785.1 Eubacteriales bacterium | reverse complement strand
CTCTTAGCTTCTTTTACTTTTGTTGAGTAGTATTCTCTTCGTTAGAATTTCCGAGATCCGTTTCAAGCTTTCTTAGCTTTGTACTTCTCTCTTGTTGTTCAATTTTCAAGGATCATTTTCTCGCCGCCACTCTCGGTTGCTTCAAGCCCTCGCTTTCGCGCGACCTTGTTATTATACCACATCCGATTCACTTTGTCAATAGGTTTTTCAAAAATTATTTTAATTTTTTTCAAAACCGCTAAAAAGCAGAACGTGATGCAACCCTCAATTGGGGTAAGCCTGCATATTATACCATACTGTTTTTGTTTTGTCAATACCTTTTTTTGAATTTTTTTCGTTTTTTTAGATTATTTTTATCCAAAAACATCACCAAAAAGTCTGAATCGGCAAATGCTGCCAAAAAACGGCACATCCCTCCCGAGACATACCGTTTTATGAGTCCTGAAAAATTCAAACTTCTCTTCTGCCCTCAAGCGCACGGAACAGGGTGATCTCGTCGGCATATTCCAGGTCTGCTCCTACCGGCACGCCGTACGCAAGCCGTGTCACACGCACGCCGAGAGGATGGAGCAAGCGCGACAGATACATTGCCGTTGCCTCCCCCTCTACCGTTGGATTGGTTGCCACGATCACCTCGCCGATCTCCCCTTCTCCCACGCGTGAGAGAAGCTCCTTGATCTTTAGCTGATCGGGCGTGATCCCGTTCATCGGGGAGATCAGTCCATGCAGGACATGATACACGCCGCGAAACTCACGAACCTTCTCCATTGCCATAACCGTGCGTGCATCGGTTACAACGCACACCACCGAACGGTCGCGTGTTTCATCCGTACAGATCGGACAAATATCGCGATCCGTCAAATTCTGACAAATCGGGCAGAGATGGATCTTCTCCTTGGCTTCCACGATCGTTCGCGCAAAATCCAATACTTCCTCATGATCGAGCGCCAACACCGAAAAAGCCATTCTCATAGCTGTCTTTTTTCCAACCCCTTCGAGTCTGCCGAACTTTTCGGCAAGCAAACGAAGGGACTCAATGTATTCTGCCATAAAATCAGAACAATCCGGGCAGATTCATCGGACCGGTGATCTTATTCAGTTCGGCATTGTTGGTCTCGTCAACGCGCTTGATCGCCTCATTTACAGCGGCAACCAAAATACCCGACAGCGTTTCGATGTCGTCGGGATCCACGATTTCGGGTTGAAGGTCGATGGCAAGAATCTCGCGCTTGCCGTTGATCTTCACATTGACAACACCGCCGCCTGCCGAAATATCATATTCGCGCTCGTCAAGCTCTGCCTGCTTTGCCGCCATGTCCTCCTGCATCTTTTGTGCCTGACGGATCATTGCCTGCATGTTCTGGGGACCTCCGCCCATGCCCTTTGGAATATTTGCTCTCATGTTCAAAACTCTCCTTTTATATATATCATTATAATAATCAGCCTTTACTCTTCATCGGCAACGTCCAGAATCTCGTCGATTACCGAATGTGCCTCCTGTTTTCCTGCGACCTCCATCAACAGCTGTCTGTCGCCGACCTCTCTGCGCAAAACCGTAGAAAGTGCCGCGCGCAAACGGTCTCTCGATTCGTCTCGTCCCATCATTTGCATTGTGAAGTCACTGTCAAAGCGAACCACGACACCTCCGTCATCCAGCGTGTATGCCTTGGAATTTTTCACAAAGCTTGCATCCATCGGCGCACTGCGTCCGATCCGCTCCACGACCTCCATCCAATTTCGAAGCGGTCGTAAAACACGCTTTTCGGCGGCAGGTGCTTGCGGCTTGGTCTCGGATACAGTCGCTGTCTTTGCCTTCGGTGTGGGTTGAGGCGATTGCGTCGGCTGTGCAACAGGCTCCTTGGTGGGCTGTGTTTCCTCTGCAGCTATTTTTTGAGATGCATACCGTCCTGTAATGATCTGCTCCTCCAATTGTGCAATCCTTGATAACAATGCCTCATTGGAGGTATCCAAAGCCTCGTCGCACATACGGACAAGTGTCATCTCAGCCACGATCCGCTTGACGGCGTTTGCTTTTTGCATAGCAAAGAACGCCTCCTCCAAAAGTCTGCAATGATACAGAAGTGTTTCCTTGCGGAAGCGTCCTGCCGCCTCAAGCAGTTGTTTTGATTCATGATCGGTCAGATCAAGATAAGAGGATGCGCTTTTTGTGGTTTTGATGACCAGCATATCGCGATAGATCGAAATCAGATCCTGCCAGAAGACCAAAATATCCTTGGACGACCGTACCACCTCGGCAACCTGATCGAACAAAACATCATAATTTCGCTCCGCTACCGCGGCAACGGTCGAAAGCATCGCATCACGACCCGTGTGTCCCACCGACTCCTCTACCGTTTGCGGAGTCACCTCGGCGCGGTTTCCCGCACAAAGCTCAAGTAGGCTGATCGCGTCTCTCATGCCGCCCTGTGCAAGCTTGGCAAGCATGCGCGCGGCATCGGGATCAAGCGCGATCTGCTCATGCTCGGCAATATAGGTCAATCTTGACACAAGTGCCTCTGTAGAGATTCTGCGGAAATCAAACCGCTGACATCTGGAAATGATGGTTGCGGGCAACTTTTGCAGCTCGGTGGTTGCAAGGATAAAAATCACATGCTCGGGCGGCTCCTCCAGTGTTTTCAGCAGTGCATTGAATGCGCTAACCGAAAGCATATGGACCTCGTCGATGATATAAACACGGTAACGCAATGATGACGGTGAATAGACGACCTCGTCGCGAATGTCTCGGATGTTGTCCACACCGTTGTTGGATGCGGCATCCATTTCCAGAACATCTGTCGCGGCGCCGCTGTCGATCGATCGGCATGCCTCGCACACACCACAGGGGTTTCCGTTAACGGGAGATTCACAGTTGACGACCTTTGCAAGGATCTTTGCGCACGTTGTCTTTCCCGTTCCGCGCGATCCGCAAAACAGGTAAGCATGGCTGAATGCCCCATGCTCCGCCTCATAGCGCAAAACCGACGTGATATGCTCCTGACCGTAAACGTCATCAAAGATCTGCGGCCGCCATTTGCGATATAATGCTTGGTGCATAACTTTCCCCCATTTCATAGAAACTGTTCCATTTTTATTATTATACCTCTTTTTGACGATGCTGTCAAGGGTTAATTGCGGAGAAAGATTCCCAACAAGCAAAAAACAATCAAAAAAGCACACAGCCAAGATCTTTGACTGTGTGTCATTTCTCCCTTATCATAATAGGAACAATAAATCAAAAAACGAACAACGCCGGACTGCAAAACAAGACCATACACCT
>JAZOPW010000083.1:0-2654 GCA_045655785.1 Eubacteriales bacterium | reverse complement strand
CACGCTGTCAAACATACCAACCACCGGGGCTCCGTTTTTCATTGCCATTTCATAAAGCATGGCAATTTTTCCTGCTTGGAGTGCATCAAAAGCACCCTTTTTCCGATCGCTGTCCTGTGCAAACGCATAAACCAACTTACCGTCAATTGCGCCGTAGCCACAGACAACACCGGTCATATCTCCGTTCGCTCTCTTCATATAAGCACCGGTCTCCACAAAGGTCCCGGAGTCAAAGAGCGCGGCAATTTTTTCAATGCCGACTGTTGTGTCTTTCACCATTCAGACAACCCTCCACATCTATTCTTTTCAAAGAGGTTTCAGGGTTTTTGAAAATTCCCATCCTACCCCATTATAACAAAATTATACCACAAAACGTACAGGATGTCAACGAAAGTAAAAATAATTATTTGAACAAATTGTAAATGATTGCGAAAAAGCACAAAAAAGATGGAAAGCAAGCATAAAAAGTCAAAAAAATCTGCTTCGATTCGGAAGCAGATTTTCTGATTTTAGATTTCCACAAATGCACAAAGTGCATGATGGTCGGAATAGTAACAGCCGCAACTGTCATCATCCTCAACAGCGTAGCTTTCCTGAGGATCGGTTGGAAGATTAGTGAAGATATAGTCGATCTTCTGATCTTCCACATCCCCGCGAAAGGCGTGGAAGGAGCCCTTAATTTGCGAGGTCGCATCAACCGTCCCCAGCTCCTCGGCGGTTTCCCTGATCAAATGAATCTCGGGACTCTCGGGAAGTGCGTTGAAATCCCCCGTCAACACATATCGGAACGCCGACGCACCGATACTCCGCATCAGGAACGCACACTCTAACACACGCGACACAGCACCTCTGTGATCGGTGTGGATATTATAAAACGCCAACGGTGTGTCACTATCCTTATGAATAAGCTCCGCATAGCAAAAGGTTCGTGGACATGGGCTTTGATCCAATCCGTGCAACAGACTTTCGGGCTTGTTTGGAAAAAGTGACAGCCATTCCTCATGAAAGGTATGCAGATCAAACAACGATTTTTTATAGGCGATCGGAATTCCCTCACCCTTATAGTTTACCTTTCTGCCATGCCCCAACACACAATACTCGGTCAGGCTCTCCTTCAGCCACGACAGCATCGTGTCTCCCGCTTCCTGAAAACCGATCAAATCGGGAGATTCTCGGTTGATTACGTCGAGGATCTTGTCCTTTCTGTAATCAAAGCAGTTTTTGCCGTCTGCCTCCACGCGAATGCGCAGATTAAAGGTCATTACTTTTATAGTTGTTGACATCATTTCCTCCATAAAAACAGAAGTGAACCAATGCGGAACACCTCTGTTTGAATATCAAATTATTCCTCAACAGCCTCTGCTGCAGGTGCTTCCGCATCCTCTGCAACGTAATCTGTGGGCATTGCCTCAGCTGCAGCCGCTGCCTCCTCAAGAAGCGAACGGATGGAAAGGCTTACCTTCTGCTTCTCGTCATCGATCTCGATGATTCGAGCATCTACAACCTGACCGATCTCAAGAAGATCAGCGGGCTTTGCAATTCTCTGCATTGCAATCTGCGAAATGTGGATCAAGCCGTCCACACCGTCTACGATCTGTGCAAATGCGCCGAAAGGCATCATGCTGACGATCTTTACAGAAGCGATGTCACCAACTGCATACTGGGACTTGAAGACGTTCCAAGGGTTGGTCTCCTCGGTCTTGTATCCGAGCGAGATTCTCTTCTTTTCGGGATCAAAGCTCTTTACGAAAACAGTAATGGAATCGCCTACGGAAACGACCTCTGCGGGAGACTTGATACGCTTCCAGGAAAGCTCGGTCAGGTGAACCATACCGTCCACGCCGCCAAGATCAACAAATGCGCCGTAAGAGGTCATGCTCTTAACGGTACCGGTATAGGTCTTGCCAACCTCAATACCTGCCCAGAATTCTGCCTCCTGAGCGCGGCGAGCCTCACGCTGAACCAGACGGATCGAGCCGATCGCCTTTTTGCCCTGCTTCACCTCAATGATCTTGAAGGCAACGGTGCTTCCTACCAGAGTAGAAAGGTCGCCGTCCTTCGGAACACCGGTCTGAGACGCGGGAACGAATACACGGTTTGCATTGGAGTAGATCACAACGCCGCCCTTAACGGCTTCTGCAACCTTGCCCTCAAGCACTGCCTTCTCTTCGCAGGCAGCAACAATGTTCTGCCAGTTCTTGTCTGCGTCAACTCTCTTCTTGGAAAGCTCCGCAACACCCTCGATGTCACTTACTCGGATAACGAATGCTTCAACCTTGTCGCCGTTTTTGAAGTTTTCGGTCAACTTAAAACCGGGATCGTTTGTGATCTGTTCGGCTTTTATGTAGCCCGTCACACCGGCGCCGACATCCAGCTGAAGTTCAGCGTCAGACACGTGGGTCACGGTTCCGGTAACGACATCTCCTGTATGTAAAGTTGGGCACTCACTTTCGTCGAGTAATTTTTCGAAATTTTCATTCATTTCGGTCATGGTTTTATATACCTCCTCTATTTCATCGCTTGGCGTGGATGCGCCCGCGACGATTCCAATGTGTTGATGTCCGGAAAGCAGGCTCTTATCCAATTCAGAGGCCGTGGCGATCCAAACAGTGTTGCCGCACTCCCGGCGGCAGATCTCGTAGAGCTTTGCGGTG
>JAZOPW010000082.1:0-5495 GCA_045655785.1 Eubacteriales bacterium | reverse complement strand
CAAGCGTGTGACCAAAAAGCCTGTGCTGATCAAGCTTTCACCCAATGTGACCGATATTGTCAGCATTGCAAAGGCGTGCGAGGCGGCGGGAGCCGATGGAATCACCCTGATCAATACTCTGCTTGGCATGCGCATCGATCTGCGCACCAAAAAGCCTGTGATCGCCAACAAAATGGGCGGCTTTTCGGGCTCGGCGATCTTCCCGGTCGCGGTGCGTATGGTTTATCAGGTCGCACACGCGGTCAAGGTACCCGTTGTGGGAATGGGTGGTGTCACAACTGCCGAGGATGTGATCGAGCTGATGCTGGCAGGCGCTACGGCGGTAGAGGTGGGCGCGGCAAATCTCGTCAATCCCTATGCCTCGCGCGATATCGTGCGCGATCTGCCCGCTGTGATGGAAAAATACGGAATCAAATCGCTTTCCGAAATCATCGGACAGGCGTAAGGAGAATCATTATGAAGATTGAACGGATTCCGCTTTCAAGCGAAAATGAGAACGTATATTTGGACGTTTATATTGCCGACCATGTCAGAGAATTTACACGCAAAGCCATTTTGGTGATTCCCGGTGGCGGATACAGCCAGGTCTGCTCCGATCGCGAGGGAGAGCCGATTGCGATGGCATTCATGCCGTATGGCTACAATGCGTTTGTTCTGCACTATACGGTGGATCGCAGTAAGAGCTTTCCAACCCAGGTGATTGAGGTCGCCAAGGCGATCAAGCACATCAAGGATCATGCGGAAGAATATGACATCGACCCGAACGAGCTGTACACGGTAGGCTTTTCGGCAGGTGGTCATCTTTCGGCTTCTGCGGGTGTTTTCTGGAAGATGGATGAGGTACAGAAGGCTGTGGACATGCCGTACGGATACAACAGACCCAAGGGCGTGATGCTGATCTATCCTGTCATTTCGGCGGAGCATCATGTGGGTTCATTCCAAAATTTGTGGTGTACAGACACACCCACCACCGAACAGCTTGACGCTTCCAGCGTGGAGAAGCACGTAGATGCCGATTCTTCACCTGCGTTTATTCTGCACACCGCAAACGATCAGGTTGTGGCGGTTCAGAATGCTTTGGTTTTGGCAAACGCATATTCTGCGGCGAAGGTGCCGTTTGAATTGCATATTTACCCTGACGCACCGCACGGCGCGGCACTCGCAAACCGCATTACCGAATGCGGAAAGCCCAAGTGGAATAATTCCGCTATCGCCGAGTGGGTTCGTTTGGCGGCAAATTGGGCAGAAACTCTGTGACGTTTGTTGCTTTTGAGACATGATTGAAAACAAAAAAGGAGAAATATAGCATTATGGGAAAAGACGTGATCATCGCCTGTGATTTTGACAGTGCGGAAAAGACATTTGCATTTCTGGATCAATTTACCGGAAGAAAGCCCTTTGTAAAGATCGGCATGGAGCTGTATTATGCCGAGGGTCCCTCAATCGTACGCGAGATCAAAAAGCGCGGACACAAGATCTTTTTGGATCTGAAACTGCACGATATCCCCAATACCGTGAAAAAGTCGATGGCGGTGCTTTCCCGTCTTGACGTGGATATGACCAATCTGCATGCGTCGGGTACGGTTCGTATGATGGAGGGGGCTCTTGAAGGCTTGACCCGTCCTGACGGAACCCGTCCGCTTCTCATCGCGGTCACACAGCTGACCTCTACCGACCAGGAGAGCATGGAAAAGGATCTTTTGATCAAGGAGCCCATTGCCGACGTCGTGATGCATTATGCACACAACGCGAAGATCGCGGGCTTGGACGGTGTGGTTTGCTCGCCGTTGGAGGCAGGAAAGGTTCACGAGACCTGCGGAGAAAAATTCCTGACCGTAACCCCCGGTGTGCGCTTTGCTGACGGTGACATCGGTGACCAGAAGCGCGTGATGACACCTGCCGAGGCAAAGAAGATCGGCTCCGACTATATCGTGGTCGGCAGACCTATCACAGCAGCTGAAGACCCCGTTGCCGCTTACGAGCGTTGCATTGCAGAGTTTGTAGATTGAGGATAGATGATATTTTCACAGGAAAAACAATCTTGTGGAGCGTTTTGGGTGGCGGTACCAAAACGCTAGCGGGAGCAATTGTTTATCTTGAGCGAACGGAAGTTTAAACTACAGTGGTAAAAATCTATTAAAAGTTTTGAAAGGGTGTGGGAAAACTTTTTCAAAAGTTTTCCCACGAAAAAATCCCCCGAAAAAAGGAGAAAAAATGGAAAGCTATAAGAGAGAGTTTATTGAATTTCTGCAATCCGCAGGCGTTCTGAAGTTTGGTGATTTCACCGCCAAGAGCGGCAGAAAGATCCCGTATTTCATCAATGCGGGCATGATCAAGACCGGCTCTGCAATAGCGACCCTCGGTGAGTTTTATGCGAGAGCATATTTTGAAAAGCTGGGCAAAAAGCCCGCAGTTCTTTACGGACCTGCATACAAGGGCATCTCTCTGTCGGTTTCGGCAGCGGTTGCACTGTCCAAGAATGGTCTTAACGTTCCTTTCTTCTTCAACCGCAAGGAGGTAAAGGACCACGGTGAGGGCGGCGTATTCGTAGGCTGCGTTCCAACCGCAGGGGAAGAGGTGGTCATTATTGAGGATGTTATCACGGCGGGAACTGCGATCCGTGAGAGCATGGAAATCCTGTCTCACCTGGAGAACGTAAAGGTTGCGGCAACCTTTATCATGGTAGACCGTAAGGAAAAGGGACAGACCGAGAAGGGTGCCATGCAGGAGATCGAGGAGCAGTTTGGCTTCCCGGTCTACTCGATTGTGGATGTGTATGATATCATCGAGTACCTGGAGGAAGATCCCCAAAACGCCGAAAACGTAGAACGTATTAAAAATTATTTGAAGATCAACGGCGCAAAGGCGTAACCCCGCCCTTGCTTCAATGGAGATGTGATACATGAGAAGTCTTATTGATATTTCGGATTTTTCGGTAGCGGAGCTGGACGGTTTGATGGATACTGCTTCAGATATTATCGCATATCCGGAAAAATATACCGAAGCTTGTAAAGGAAAAAAGCTTGCTACTTTGTTTTTTGAGCCCTCTACCCGAACACGGTTGAGCTTTGAGGCAGCTATGCTGGAGCTTGGCGGTAACGTGATCGGCTTTTCCGAGGCAAGCTCTTCTTCTGCTGCAAAGGGCGAAAGCGTAGCCGATACGGCAAAGGTCATCAGCTGCTATGCCGATATCATTGCTATGCGCCATCCCAAGGAGGGGGCTCCCTATGTGGCGTCTCGCAATGCTACGGTTCCCGTCATCAATGCGGGTGACGGCGGACATTGCCATCCCACGCAAACGCTTGCGGATCTTTTCACGATCCGCCGCGAAAAGGGCAGATTGAACGGCTTGACGGTCGGCTTCTGCGGAGATCTGAAGTATGGCAGAACGGTGCATTCGCTGATCACCGCACTGGCACGCTATGAGGATATCCGTTTGGTTCTGATCTCCCCGGATGAATTGAAGATTCCCAGCTATATCAAGTATGAGGTCATCGAGAAAAACAGCATGGCATATCGCGAAACCGCAGACCTCGAGGAGGCACTTCCCGAGCTTGATATTTTGTACATGACGCGCATTCAGGGCGAGCGTTTCCCCAACCGCGAGGACTATCTGCGCCTGAAGGACAGCTATGTTCTGACGGTTGAAAAGCTGGAAAAGGCAGCCCCTGAACTTGTGATTCTTCATCCGCTGCCGCGTGTGAATGAGATCAGCGTCAAGGTAGATGCCGATCCGCGCGCTTGCTATTTCAAGCAGGTTGCAAACGGCAAATACATGCGCATGGCATTGATCCTGAAGCTGTTGGAGGAGGCAGAGCAGAATCCCACGCTTTGTGAGTCGGATCACGCGCTTCCCAGATTGGTCAATCAGGTCGTATGCCGCAATTTGAGATGTATTACAGGCGTGGAGCAGGAATTGGATCAGATCTTCCAGATCACCGAGCCAGAGAACCATATCTGCCGCTGCATCTATTGTGAGTCCAAGGGAACGTATTAAGACAACGCCGCATCATCTAAAAAGCCGCAAGTGCCAATCGCATTTGCGGCTTTTAAAAAGGGTATTTTTTCTTTGATTTTGGATAAAACCCGAAAAGGGTATTGACTTTTCTATTGTTATCGTGTAAGATTATTTTGTCCGATAAAAGGAGGATATATGGAAATGGCTGATGAAAAAAGACTACAGGTCAAAACACTCTCTTCTCTTACCAAAATTGTTGCAAACCGTATTTACGGTTCGACATCAAAGGGCTGTCAAGCGGCGCACGGACAGGAGGTATCCTTCCAGATCGCGTACCGATTTGTCGCACCTAAATATACAAGAACAGATTTTTCGGTTAAGGTCGATTCTCCTCTGGCTGAAAGCATTTCGCTGTTCCGTGTGGAGTCCGTTCCGGTGGAGCTTGCGGCGTATCCCGAACGGCACGATCAAAACTATCTTTCACTTTGTCCCGGACTTTTTCCTGATCCCCTGATCCCTTTGGAGGGCGGAACGGTTCGCGCACGTATGGGACTTTGGCAGTCTCTTTGGGTTTCGGTACGCATTCCCGAAGGTTGTGACGCAAAGACCTATCCCATTCAGATCCGCTTTTGCAGTGCCGATGGCATCGTGGCAAAATGCAAGTACCAGATCGAGGTGCAAAACGTTGATCTGCCAAAGCAGAAGCTGCTCTTTACCCAGTGGTTCCATTGCGACTGTATCGCGGACGTACACGGCGTTGAGATATTTTCGGAGGAGCATTGGAGACTGATCGGAGAATACATGAGCCTTGCCGCCGAGCACGGCATGAATATGATCTTGACGCCCGTGGTTACGCCGCCTCTTGACACGGCGATTGGCGGTGAGAGACCCACGGTTCAGCTGGTTGGCATCGTGAAGGACGGTGACCGCTATACGTTTGATTTTACCCGCTTGAAGAGATACATTCATATGGCTTTGGATTGTGGGATCGGCTATTTTGAGATCAGCCATCTCTTTACACAGTGGGGCGTGGCACATGCACCAAAGGTTGTGGCTACGGTTAACGGCGAGGAGAAGCGTATCTTCGGTTGGGAGACCGACGCCTGCAGTAATGAATATGTATCCTTCCTGCGTCAATTTGTTCCTGCAATGCTCGCATTCCTCAAATCCGAGGGCGTGACCGAGGATCAGCTTTGGTTCCACGTATCGGACGAGCCGAGCATGCAGCATTTGGATGCTTACCGCGCAGGAGCCGATGCTTTGCGTCCTCTGATCGGCGGCTGTCATCATATGGATGCGCTATCGGACTATGAATTTTACAAGGAAGGTCTGTTGGAGACACCCGTGGTGGCAACCAATCACATCGAGACTTACCTGAATGCCAAGGTCCCGAATCTTTGGTGCTATTATTGCTGCGGTCAGGGAATGGGTACTTCCAACCGATTCCTTGCCATGCCGTCGGCTCGAACCCGTATCATAGGTGTACAGATGTACAAATATGGCATCAAAGGCTTTTTGCAGTGGGGCTATAACTTCT
>JAZOPW010000081.1:0-2042 GCA_045655785.1 Eubacteriales bacterium | reverse complement strand
GAGACCATTGTGCGCGTCAATGCACTCGGAACCGTTTATATCAACCAAGAGTTTTCAAGGGTTATGAATCGCGGAAGCGTGATCGTGGACGTTTCTTCCAACTCGGCGTATGTATTGCCGTCATTCCTGATCAATAAAAAGGTCTATGCACTTGCGGAAACCGATGAAAATGCTTTTGTGCAGAAAATATTGAAAAAAAGCAACCTTGCAAAGGGGGACTATCAACGCGCAGGCTTTGCTTATGCGCTTTCCAAAAATTTTGTGGTTTGGTATGCAAAGAAATGCGCCTTTGATTACGGTCCCAAGGGCATTCGCGTGGTCTCCCTCAGCCCCGGACTCATCGCAACCGATATGGGAAATCTGGAAGCAAAAGAGGGCGGAAGCCTGATCGGCTTTGCCGCAGAGGAGCGCATGGGCAGACCAGAGGAGCTTGGCTTTGCCTTGGCAACGGTTGCCGATGAGCGGAACGGATATCTGGCAGGTGTGGATATTCTTTGCGACGGCGGCAGTACCACAGGTATGAAAGAGTTTAAAAAGAAGAAAAAATAATTGTTTACAGATTTGTTTTTGTAAAAAATCTTGACAAGCTGCATTTTTTGAGGTATAATAATATGTATGCCGCATTATTTGTCATTTGAAAGGGCAGATTTGGGATGAGTGTTGACTTGTTGAGAGCAATTGAAAATAAAATGCCGACCTTTTCCAAGGGGCAACGTCTGATCGCTTCTTATATTTTGGAGCACTATGATAAGGCGGCATATTTAACGGCATCCAAGATGGGGGCGATCGTCGGCGTGTCGGAATCGACCGTGGTGCGATTCGCAATCGAGCTTGGATACGACGGATATCCCGATTTTCAACATTCCTTACGGGAGATCATACGCAATCGCCTGACTTCCTTCCAACGCATCGAGGTTACCAATAACCTCATCGGGGATGGAAACGTTCTGGATAAGGTTTTGATGTCGGATGCCGAAAAGATCCGCCGTACGATGGAGGAGATCGACCATGCGTCCTTCGAGGCGGCGATCGACCGTATCGTAACGGCAAACCATATCTATATCATCGGAGTGCGGTCATCCTCGTCGCTGGCGGGATTTCTCAACTACAATTTCCGTATGATATTTGACAATGTGAAATTCGTACAAACCACCTCGGGCAGTGAGATGTTTGAGCAGATCATGCGAATCCGCGAAGGGGACGTGATGATCGCCATCAGCTTCCCTCGGTATTCCAAGCGTATTATCAATGCTGTGGAATATGCGCGCTCCAAAAAAGCCGACGTGGTGGCTTTGACCGACAGCAAGATTTCTCCCATTGCTTCCTATGCCGATCAGCTTTTGATCGCGCAAAGCGATATGGCATCCTTTGTCGATTCGCTTGTTGCACCCCTGAGCATCATCAATGCGATGATCGTGGCGGTGTCGCGGAAAAAGCAGGATGAGCTGACCGAACGGCTTCGCGCTTTGGAGGAGGTTTGGGATCGGTACGATGTTTACGACAAGAAAAATGGATGATGCAGTAAGAGTCGTCGTCGTCGGTGGCGGTGCCGCAGGCATGATGGCGGCAATATCAGCCGCAGAATCGGGTGCGTCGGTTACTTTGTTCGAGCGAAACGACCGTATGGGAAAAAAGCTTCGCATCACGGGGAAGGGTCGCTGTAACGTGACGAACGATTGCGACCTGAATGAATTTCTTTCCAATGTTCCAACCAATCCGCGCTTTCTGTATGCCTCACTTGCCCGCTTTTCAACGGCGGATACCATGGCGTTTTTTGAGGAAGAGGGCGTGCCGCTGAAGACCGAGAGAGGAAAACGCGTGTTTCCCGTTTCGGACAGAGCGGGGGATATCGTCGCGGCTTTGGAGAAAAAATGCAGATCTCTCAATGTGCATATCGTGCATAAAAGAGTGCAAAATATGATTATCAAGGACGGTTGCGTGTGCGGTGTTGTCACATCGGACGGCGCGACCGATGCCGATTCGGTGATCCTTTGTACGGGTGGAAAATCCTACCCGACAACAGGCTCGGACGGCGACGGTTA
>JAZOPW010000080.1:0-2632 GCA_045655785.1 Eubacteriales bacterium | reverse complement strand
GGTGCGGATCACAATGTCGGGGGTCTCCTGACGGAGCTTTGACAGCACGCCGCGCACCGTGGCACTGTCTCCGTGACGGTTCATGGCGGACAGCATCCGATCGCTGATGTGCTGCAGGGGCAGATCGATGTATTTGAGGATACGGGGGTTGTCGCGCATGACGGCGATCAGCTCATCCGTGATCTTATCGGGGTAGCAGTAGAGCAGACGGATCCACGGGATTGAGGTCTCGTCGGTGATCCTTTTCAAAAGATCTGCAAGTGCGTATTTACCGTAAAGGTCAAGACCGTAGCGTGTGGTGTCCTGTGCCACGATCACAAGCTCCTTGACACCGAGTGCCTCGAGCTGTTGAGCCTCCTTGACCAGAGCCTCCATGGGACGCGAGCGGAACTTGCCGCGGATCGAGGGGATCGCGCAATAGGCGCAACGGTTGTCACAGCCCTCGGCGATCTTGAGATACGCCGTGTATTCGGGAGTGGTCAGCACGCGGTCACCGCCAAGACGGACGGTGTTTTTGTCCTCATGCGAGAAATATTTGATCTTGGAGCCTTTTTTCTTTTTCACGATCAACGCCTCAATGGCTTCGACAATGTTGTGGATACTGCCAACGCCCAGCACGGCATCGACCTCGGGAAGCTCCTTGAAGATCTCCTCGCCGTAACGCTCGGCAAGACATCCCGTGACGATGATCGCCTTGAGGTTTCGGTTTTCCTTGAGCCACGCAACGTCGAGAATGTTGTCGATGGCTTCCTTTTTTGCACTTTCGATGAACGCACAGGTGTTTACGATGATCACGTCGGCGTCGATGTCCTCGGGTGTGATCTCATATCCTGCCTGCAGGATCTCGTGCAGCATGACCTCGGTGTCGAGCTGATTTTTCGGACATCCGAGAGAAACGAATCCAATTTTCATAATTCGGGTTTGCCTTTCTGTTTCAGGAATTAAAGAGGGATGACATTGCTCCACGCGCGCCGTCCGTTGGCATCGGTTACCTCGGCACGGATAAACGTCTCGTTTTCAACAGGGGTATAGCGTGCCTCGGTGATGCCGTTTCCGGTGAACACGCGCTTGCACCAGGTGATGTTAGAGAGAAAATTGATCTCACTGCAGGGGGAGCATTTTACAACAAAATCGTTGCCATCGCGCAAAAGATGGATCTCGGGACCTTGGGTGGCATAGAATTTTTTTGCACGAATCGAAGAGAGAAGGGCCTCGCGGGTGTTGTCAATGGCGTCCACCATGATCCAGGAGAAGCATTCGTCACCGTCGTAATAGTGGGCGTCATCTGCGGCAAGCAGGGGCAGATAGCAGCCCTGTGCGGCAACCATATCGATCAGAAGTCCCGAATCGGGACGGCGGGACATATGTAGACCCGAGACCGAATTGTAGATCTCTGTGGCGTCAACATTCTTCAAATTCAGGATTTGTTCGGGGGTATTGAGCGACCATGCAGGGTGAGCCAGAACAGCCATACCGCCTGCCGCGTGGATCTGGTCGATCAGCTGCTGTGCGTTCATGGATTTTGTAACCGTTGGCGCATGTCTGCAACCGAGGGCTAAAATGTGATAAACACTTTTAGCGCCGTTATGGGCACCGATGTTGTATTCCGCACCCGACAGAATCGTAAAATCGACGGTTTCCTCTCCCTCACCGTAAAACCAGTGATCGGTGAGTGCAATGGCGTCATATCCCTGATTGCGGTAGCATTGTACAGCGTTGGCAGGAGACAGAAGACCGTCGGTGAGTGTGGTGTGTGTATGTAGATTCACCTTAAAGCGTTGCTTTCCAAACAGATCGATTTGCATTACGGTTTGCTCCTTTACGAGGATTGATAGTAGGGTTCCTTCATATTGTATCATAATCTCGGCTTTTTTACAAGGGCTTTGCTCAAAAAAGACAAAAACTTTATCCTTATATAGGAAAGAAAAATATAGAAACCTCTTGCATTTTTGAGGGAAAGATGGTATGATATATATATCACATATCACATGATACATCGAATCAGATCAATTTTAGATGAAATGAGGAATACGATTATGAAACTGAGCGTTCTTGCCAACCTTTACGGCGCAAAATCTTTGGACGAGACCCTGCAGATCCTGACGGGTCTAGGCGTTCACACCGTGGAGCTTGGAGCCGGCGGTTATCCCGGAAAAGCACATTGCAATCCTGCCGAGCTTTTGGCGGACGAGGCAAAATATAATGCTTTTATCGATACGCTGAAAAAGTATGATGTTACCGTTTGCGCATTGGCTGCTCATGGAAATGCGCTGCATCCCGATCCTGCGATCGCAAAGCAATTTGACGAGGATTTCCGCAATGCTGTTCTGCTGGCAGAGAAGATGGGCGTCGATACCGTGATCACCTTTTCGGGATGCCCCGGAGACCATGAGGGTGCAAAGTATCCCAACTGGGTTACTTGCCCCTGGCCCGAGGACTTCCTTACCATCCTGGATTGGCAGTGGAATGAAAAGCTGATCCCTTATTGGAAGGAAGCGGGTGCGTTTGCGGAGGCGCATCACGTTCCGCATATCGCCTTTGAGATGCACCCCGGCTTCTGCGTTTACAATCCCGAGACTCTGCTCAAGCTTCGCGCGGCAGTAGGTCCTGTGATTGGCGCGAACTTCGACCC
>JAZOPW010000079.1:0-2393 GCA_045655785.1 Eubacteriales bacterium | reverse complement strand
ATGTGCAAGCGTCAGGTCATCAATGCGGGGATCTCGACCGTGGTGGTGCGCGATACCAAGGATTCCTACCGCGTCATTGACGTCAACGATTGGATCGAAAATGATGACTCGCTGACCGGCGTTTTCGGATATTGAGAGGATTCGATACATGAAAAAACTGTTTATTCGCGGCACGCTCTGTCTGTTGTGCGCGCTCCTGCTTTTCTCCTCTTGCGGAAAAGCCCCCAAAATGGAGTACGAAAACGGCGTGTTTACCAACTCAAAGACCGGGATCTCCTATCTGCCCGCGTCAGTCAACTACGAGGCGATCTCCTATCAGGGTGACACTCCCGTAGCAAGGATCATTCAAAAGGGCATGGGCGATCTTCTGGTGTATCGCATGAGCGGAGTCGCGCCCGAAAAGATGCTTTCCTCGGCTCACTATGAGCTTTTTTATGCGGTCGGGACCACGCTCCCCACGCTCGCGGAAATGGCTCCCGTAAAGGTGCATCTTTGCCGTACCGCGGCAGATTCGATCTACTCTCTGGCGTCGCTGGACAAAAAGGATGACCTTGCGGTTTTGGTGGACTGCTATCAGAACGGTGTCAGCTTTCCTGCGGCGGATATGGTGGATTCTAGCCTGGAGCGTGAGAGATACGATCTGAAATTTGAATCCAAGACACATCCGGGCATCTATTTTTGCCTGACCTATTGGCAGTTTGACCGTGAGGTGCTGGTGTATGAGGATATCAAGGATCCCAATTTGTTTGTCTCCTCTTATCCCGGTGTTGAGGTAGAGGTGGAGCCCTATGAGGACGGCTCGGGGGAGTACTATGCCGAATACCATTTCGGAACAAGACTCCTGTACGACCGTGCAAACGATACCTGTTACTATTTCCCGAGTGATCTGTTGGATCAGTACACGCTGGAGCCCAAGGCATGAGAACGGTCGAGGAGGTGCTTCTGCGCACCGATGAAAAAACGCGACCGCAAGCCGAGCGGGACGGTGACGCGCGACCTTTGCGTGTCTGCTTTGTTTGTACGGGGAACACCTGCCGCTCTCCCATGGCGGAGGCGGTTGCAAATGCTTTGGCACACAAGCGGTTGGAGCTGTTGCCCGAGGCGGTGCGCGATGCGGTTGCACCCTCTGTGGAGGCATTCAGCCGAGGTCTTTGGGCGTCGGAAGGGGATCCCATTTCTCCCAATGCCGTGCTGGCGTTGGAGCAAGCGGGAGTCGAGCCGACTGCGTCACATGACTATCATCGGCACACGGCGCGTATGCTGACCGAGTCGGATGCCGCAGGCTTTGATCTGCTGGTGGGGATGAGCGGAAGTCACGCGATGGAAATGATGATGCGCTTTCCGCAGCTTGCCACAAGGATCACCTGTATGCCAAAGCCGATCTCGGATCCCTTTGGTGGGGATCTTGACCGATACAAGGCTTGCCTCTCTGAAATTACGGAGGGGGTTGCGCTTCTGTTGGATGCGGGAAGAGAGATGTGAGGAAGTCGGATATGTGCCGAGCAGATGAAATTTTGATATGCCGAATCGGCAAGGAGCATCTTTGTGCGGTGGCGGAATTGGAGGCGCAATGCTTTTCCGAGCCGTGGAGCGCACATGCTTTGGAGCTGCTTCTGACCGACGGTGCGATAGGCTTTGTTGCGCTTTGTGAGGGTCGTGTCGCGGCATACGGAGGCATGATATTTGCTCCCGATGAGGGGCAGATCACGAATGTTGCGGTTGATCCTTTGTTTCGTCGCAGGGGCTTGGGGCGCGCGATATTGGACGCCCTGCTGACGGCGGCGAGAGAGCATGGC
Source organism: Eubacteriales bacterium (assembly GCA_045655785.1). GTDB lineage: Bacteria > Bacillota > Clostridia > Oscillospirales > CAG-272 > UMGS1865. The sequence goes on along the minus strand of JAZOPW010000079.1, from coordinate 597 downwards.
GCCATGCAGGTTGCGCTGGAGGTTCGGGAATCGAACACGGCGGCGATCGGGCTTTACCGTGGTGCGGATTTTGTGATCGCGGGACGGCGGAAGCGGTTTTACAGAAGCCCCTCCGAGGACGCGCTTGTGATGATCCGAGAGCTGTGACGCGTTCCCTTTTTGCGATTGACTTTTTTACGGACTGATTGGTGGGGAAGAGAGCCCCAAAAGGAAGAAAGGCTTTTCTATGTATATTTTAGGAATGGAAAGTTCATGTGACGAGACCTCTGCCGCAGTGGTGGAGATGGGGGGGGGCGTACGCGCCATCCGCTCGAATATCGTGGCGTCACAGATCGAAACACACCGACTTTACGGCGGCGTGGTCCCCGAGATCGCAAGCCGTGCGCATATCGAGGCGATCTCGCGGATTACGTATCAGGCATTGGAGGAGGCGGGGATCACCGCCTCTGAGCTTGACGGAATCGCCGTAACAGCCTTTCCCGGGTTGATCGGTGCGCTTTTGGTAGGTGTCAACTTTGCAAAATCTTTGGCGTTTTCCAAGGGGATTCCCTTGGTGGCGGTCAATCATATTCACGGACACGTGGCGGCGGCGTATCT
>JAZOPW010000078.1:0-2052 GCA_045655785.1 Eubacteriales bacterium | reverse complement strand
GCCGCTGTCGATGATGTCCTCAATGATGATCACGTCAGCACCGCTGACGTCACGCTTGAGGTCAAGATGTACCTGAATGAAGCCAGATGTAGTGGTTCCCTTTCCGTAGGAGGAAACCTTCATAAACTCCATCTCGCATTTCAGCGGAACGCGCCGAATGAGATCGGCGGCAAAAAAGACCGATCCCTTCAGGACGGTTACAAAAACCAGATCTCTTCCCGAATCCTGGTAATCCTCGGTGATCTGTGCCGCAAGACGGTCGCAGATCTCCTCCAATTTTGACTTATCAGCCAACACACATTCAATATCTTGTTCAAAATTATACATGAGTATTACTGTCCTTTTTCTTCAAAATGTTGATTCGCAATCGGGTAGAATTTTAAGCTCCAGGCTGACGGCATAGGCGTTCCCTTGTGACTCCAAGCAATCGCGACATCCGACAAAGGGCGCCCATACGATGCCCTCCGCGTCACAAAGTAGCGGAATCGTCTCTCGCAAGCGCATCGGAATATTAGCCGCGCTGTAAAGCTTACGCAGCTTTCGATGCATCCCACCCATCAGAATGACGTCACCCTCGCGGCGAGGCCTCCAATACAAACCTTTTTTTATTATATCAGAAAAACCATCCTTAATTATACAAGTCTGTGTATATAAATTGTGAATTTTTCTATCATTTTGCTCTTTTTGCGTGAAAACGCCGAGCTTGAAATCGCCCTGCTGAGTCTCACCGAGCCGAAACGGCAAAGAATATGCGGGATGCGGTGTAAGCTTGGGAAGCAGACACAGCCATCCAAGCAAGCAAATCGCCTCCAGGTCCTTCGGGAGTGCGACCGATGTGTTCCGATTGGACGAATTGAGCATATCCAACAACGCATCCAGGTGAACACGTTCCAATTCGCATCCGCTCTGTTTTTGAAACCACATCCGCAACACGCGCTTGCGGATCGGCACTGCCAAATCACAAAGTGCATCGGTCGGAAGGATATTTGACGGATTGCGCTTTAAAAAATCGACGGCAAGTCCCGAAAGATAGTCCTCGTCCTCCCGCAAAGCATCCGCAAGCTCCACCGACCTGGTCTTTACCCCTTCAAACAGAGTATCCAGAATCGGCACTACTTGAGTACGAATGCGATTGCGGGCATAGGTCGGGTCGGCATTGGTGCTGTCGGTTACGTATTGCAGAGCATTCGCCTCGCAAAATGTCTCGATCTCACCTCTTGTACACCTCAAAAGAGGACGCACAAGCAGCATACCGTCCCCCAAGACCCGTGTAGGCGGAATGCCGCCCAAGCCCTTCAAGCCAGTGCCTCGGCAAAGGCGGAACAGCACCGTTTCCAGATTGTCGTCGGCATGATGCGCTGTGGCAAGCAGGGGTATCTGACGCTTGTGCATCAGCTCTTCAAAGTAACGATACCGAGCCTTTCGTGCCATCTCTTCAATCCCAAGTGCCTCCTCCTCGGCAAGCCTTGGAATATCGACGTCCAGCACGTGAAGCTCCAAGCCGTATTCGCTTGCAATCCGCACGCAAAAATCTCGGTCGCGCAATGCCTCCTCGCCGCGAATGCCGTGATTGACATGCGCAAGCTCAAGCCGAAATCCGTCGGTCTGTGCCGATCGGTGCAAAAGCTCCAGCAACGCGCGCGAATCGGCTCCTCCCGAAAATGCCAGCAAAACAGGTGTTGTCCTCGGCATTTCGGCAAGCCGCCACGGCGGAAGATAGCCCTCGCACAAAATCTTTTCTCGTTTTGGCATCAGTTGGGTTCCTGTTCCTTATCGATGGTGATAAATTTGGTAAACTGACCGTTCCAGCCCATATTGACGGTTCCCGTCGAGCCGTGACGGTTCTTGGCGATGATGACCTCGGCAATGCTGGCATCCTGGTTTGCCGCTTCATCGGTCTTATAATATTCGCTTCGGTAGAGGAAAATGACCGTATCGGCATCCTGCTCGATCGCCCCCGAGTCACGCAGGTCGGAAAGCATCGGCTTTTTATCGGTTCTCGATTCAGGTCCACGCGACAGCTGTGCGCAGCAAACCACGGGAACCATCAGC
>JAZOPW010000077.1:0-5492 GCA_045655785.1 Eubacteriales bacterium | reverse complement strand
GCTACGATCCGACTTGATCTAACAGATGCGTCAAATCGTACGGCAAGGCATCGACCTCGGCTCCCGCGTCGGCAAGCTCCTCGCGCACCGTGTTTTTGAGAAAAACGGTTTGCACGTCCTGTGGCAAAAGAGCAAGACATTCTCGGTACAGAGATTGATTTTTATAGTCCTTGAGCTTTTTTCCAAACACGCGGATGCTTCCGCTGTATGGCTTGATCAAAGCCGCGGCGGCAGACAGGGCGGTCGTTTTTCCCGATCCGTTTCCACCAAGAATACAGAAGATTTCTTGCTCATAAACAGTCAGATCGGTACCGCACAAAACGTCGGTGCTTCCCTTGCTGTACCGATGGGTCACCCCGCGAAAGGTGAGTGCCTCGCGCTCGGAATGGGCATAAGCCACCTCGGGCAAGGCGCGAACCCTATTCGCGTAGTGCGATTCGATAAACCGACGTCCCTCGCGCACGTTCAGAGGACACGCACCCTCCCCATCCAAGGCATGGTAGATCCGCACTGCCGACGGCATGGCAGAGAGCAGATCCTCTCTGTTGCGCAAAGCCCCCATCACATCCTGTACCGCTCCCTCTGCAAGCAGTCCACCGTGATCAAGCACCAGCATGCGGTTGCAGATCGGGATCAGCTCCTCCAGACGATGCTCGACGATGATGACCGTGAGGGCAAGATCATCATTCAATTTTTTCAATGTGGAAATAAAATTCGACGCGGCAATGGGATCAAGCTGAGCTGTCGGCTCATCCAAAACCAGAATCTCGGGATCCATCACCATCACAGCTGCAAGATTCAAGAGTTGCTTTTGTCCGCCAGACAGCTCGGATACCGATCTGTCATACCATTTTTCGATCCCGAAATAGCAAGCCATTTCTGCAACGCGTCTTGCGATCGCCCCCTGCTCCAAGCCGAGGTTTTCAAGACCGAACGCAAGCTCGTGCCACACCTTGTCGGTCACGATCTGTTGCTCGGGATTCTGCATGACAAACCCGATCCGCATAGCCGCATCACGGTCGGAAAGCTCTTGCAGGGGTCGGTTCTGATACATAATTCTGCCGCTCTGCTCACCCCGCGGTGAGATCTCACGCTTTAATAAGCGCAGGAGCGTGCTTTTTCCACTTCCCGTTGCACCGCTCACCACCGTAAAATCGCCCTTTTCCACGGAAAAGGAAATGTCCTTCAAGGTAGGAGAGGAGCTTTGCGGATAGGTAAAGCTCAAATTTTCGATCTTAAGTATTTCCATTTTACCCTCCCCCAAATTTCAATCACAGACGGCATCAATGCCAGAGTGCCGTATGCGAAATATCCGATCACGGCAAGCGGCGACAGCGGCGCAAGATAAACCGACGGATAACACACAAACTCCATTTCTCCAAGCGCGATGCAAACGCACACTGCGCCGCCCAACCCCAGAGAAGCAAGCAACAGGAGCCAATCTGACGTTGTAAAACGGAATTTTGAAAAGTGTGTCCGCCTTCCGATCCCGTAGCCGCGTGCCGCCATGCTGTCGGCTGTTACGATGCCGTTTTCGAGCGCCCAGGTGATCATAACAGAGAACACACGCAAGCCACCGCGAAAGCGATCCACGATATTGTCCTCCTTGTAAAGTCCCATCGCCCTTTGCGTGGAATTGACCTTCACGACCTGCTGTTGAAAAAGCGGAACGTATCGCAGTCCCATGGAAAGCACCAGGGAAAGGCGAGGTGACAGCTTTCCAAACAAATACAACAGCTTGTCGCTTGTCATGATTCTGCCAAAGCTTCGGAACCAATACAGAACCGCCGTGATCATCCCTGCCGCAACCAATCCATACAGCACCGCCTCGGCGGTAATGGGACTGTCGTTGATGACGAACAGCACCGTAACACCGTTATGGGAGACCAACGGATTGATCAGTGCCATCAAAAGAAACAGTGCAAGATACCCAAAATGCGAGGGTCGCTCTCCAATGCTTTGAAGCACGAACAATAAGACGGCTCCAAGAAGAGAGAGCGAGAGGAGAATGGGGTTCATACAAAGCATGGCAATTCCCGACGCCGCCAAAAAATATACGGCAACGGCAATCGGATGATACTCACAAAAGCTCCGCACAAATCATTCCCCCTTCCTTTTTCATTTCATTTCAATATCTGTTTCAATCATTTCAGATCGTTTCCAAGCTCACAGGAATACAGCCATTCGATCACGTCGCCGTCACGCAGTTCATATTCGCCGCAGCTTGCCGAGGGTCTTTCTCCGTTGACACGGTAGACCCAGCCAGACAGGTCGCCAAAATCAAATTCATACAAATAACCGATACCCACAATGTATGCCATATCCTCGGTGCCGTTGTTTTCCACCTGAATGCGGTTTGCCTTTGCCGCTTGGATCAAAATGTCATACACGGTCTCGCCCTGCGAGATCTCAAGCTCTGTCACATCCAATATGACTCCGTCATCGGGAATATGAGAGGCGTCGCTCTTCCCCACCACCGTGTCACAACGGATCGTTAACGTCACGCTTCCAATGGCATTTTCCTTGCTGCTTTGGGGATCCCCGTAATAATCATCTGCAGACTGCAAATCGGTAAAGCAAACAAAGCAGATCAAAAGACCTGCCGCCACCGCAATGGCAACAACATTTTTGTAGTGCCGCTTTCCCAGGCAGAAAAGGATCAAAACCGCAACCATTCCGACACAAACGATCGCAAGACAAGCCCACACCTTGTACCCCAAGGGACGGGACTGCTGATCCCGATCTGCACGATCAGATTCCGCCGGTTGGGATTGCTCCTCGGTCTCCGACTCGGTATCCGGCAATATCGGTTCCGGCTCCACCCGATCGGGGTCGCATCGGTCAAGGAGATAGAGTGCCCCCTCGCCGTTCATCAGGCGAAAATATGCCACCATGGCATAGTAAACCTGTACGGTGGCATTTTCATTGGATACGCCGCCCGACGTATGAGAAAAACTACCGTCCTCCAAACGAAAGTCCAAAATCGCATCCAACATGGTGTTTCCGTTCTTGATAAACCGTGTATCGGTCTGAAAATCAATATGTAAGGAAGAAAGTGCCACGATGACCTGTGCCGCACTTTCGGGATTTTCCACCCCGTAGCTGGAAAATCCGCCGCTTGCCTTTTGCTTGGCGGACAGAAAAGCAAGCGCGGCATCCACCGATTCTGTCACATCGGCGTCAGCTCCGTAAGCCACAGACAGGGCTTGTACAGCCATCGCGGTCACGTCAACATCTCCGCTATTTCCCGTGATCGACCATCCGCCGTCCTCATGCTGCAGAGAAAGCAGAGTTTCCAACACCTCGGTGCGTGTATAAGCGGCACTCTCATACCCATTGTTCAAAAAATGCAGACCGTAAATCCAACTCACCACGCCCTGTTTTCCGATCGCACCGTTCAAGCAAACTGAAATATAGGAATCGGTGCTTCCAATGCTGCTCAACACAAGCGCGTATTTGAGGCGTGAGGATGCCGACGCAACGGTATGGGTGTCCAAATAAGACAACAACGCCCTCTCATAAGCGGAAAAATCATAATCTCCGCTCTGACTCAAAGCAAACGCATACCATTCGGACGTCAAGCCCGCGTTTTGTGTCAGTCCATTGTCGATCCAAGCCTGAACCGAATCCGCGCTGTCCTTTTGCAACTGAAGCGCGACAATACCGTCGACAAGGTCTTGCGCCCGGTCGACGGTATTGATATTTGACTCGGCATATGCCGTTCCGATAAACGGAAGTAAAAGCAGGCAACAAAGCAAACCCGCAAACAGTTTCCTTTTCATCTTAACTCTTGCGTTTGCGCACAAGCAGAGCTGCAACGCCTGTCAGAAGAACAGCTGTGATACCTGCGGTCGAAACAAGGCTTCCACAGCCCTTGCCGCTATCGGAATCATCGATTATCACTGTTGTCGGTTCAGTGTCCGCATCATCTTCGGCACGGTCGGTTCCATCTGTCGTGTCGGTGCCTTCGGATGCTGCAACCGTCAGCATACAAACAGGGGGGACAAGGTTCTGCGTATCGGACATTGCGCTGACCAGATATGTGCCTGCCTCCGCTACTGTAAGCGTCACCTTACCATCGGCATCGGTCTTGTAAGAGGTTTCTGTGCCATTGAGCGTAATCACAGCATTCGCAACGGCAACCTCGACCATTTTTTCGGCAGTATTATCCCATACAGAGGTGGAAAGCGTCAGGGTAATGCTCTCGTTTGCCTTTGCCTCTGCCGTGTTGCAATCAAAATAGCAATACTGATCCGACCAAGCAGTCAGATCGGTGTAGGCAAATGCGCTTACATAATCACCTTGCTTCACAGGATCTGTCATTGACCAAGCCGATGCATGATTGACATAATAGCCGTAGCTTCCACCGTTTTCAATTCCCCAAAGCTTGGTCAAAGAAATACCGTACTGGGTAACGGCAGTCGCATAGCCTGCCGCCGCGCCGCCCGTGTATTTGGCTTCGTGCGCCGCATAGAACGCGTCGTGGATCGAAATAACATTGTCATGGTCTGCGTCCGATACCGTAATCGGCTCTTGCGAGAGAACAAGCTTGCCATTGGCATCCGCAATTGTCACATAAACCGTCACGGGATCCGGAGCTGCGTCGGTTGCAAACGCCGACACGGTGCATACACCGAGCAGCATCAACAATACAAGTGTCATGGAAAGTACCTTTTTCATTTTGAAAAACCTCTTTTCTTTTTTTGTTTTTATACACACCTTGCGGCCTGTACCTAACCGAGCGGCTCGGCATTTTGGTTTTTCTTTTTCAGGCGTTCAGCCTCCTTGCGTGCGGCATTACGCTTTCTTTTTGCAAGAATTCGTTTTTCCAAATTACGTTGTGCGCGGTCGGGATCACACGGTGGCTTAATGCCTGCGGCTTCCAATGCGCGTGGCCAAGGGCCCAAAAAGGCTTTGATCGCCACGACCTCTCGCTCCGAAAAATCCGATCGGCAGGGGTATCTTTCGTCCTCTTGCGTGCGTAAAAGTGTAAATTTTTCCTTTAACAGGAGAAGACAGTCCTCCCGTGTCAGCTTTTCCTCTGCCATACTTCCCTCCAAAAAACAAGAAACGCCTTTTCACCGTACAAAAGTCGGTAAAAAAGCGCAGCGATCTTCTCTTTGGCGCAAGAAGGCAAGGACTTCCCTTTACGCAAATGAAAAAACGGCTGCACTCTTCATATCCAAAAATGCCTCATACCATTCGCATTTGCCTGGTGAGTATTCCGACTTATGAAACGGCGTTTCAATTACGGTAATGACGGTTGCGACGGATTTTCACCGAACTTCCCTCTGATCCGATGCCGAGATTGACTCACAATTCGGGCAACGGAACCAAGCAGCGAAATATTCAATTGGTGTAACATTTTCTGTTACGGCAAGATTATACCACATTTTTTCGACTTTGTCAATGAGGTTTTCATCCAAGACTCAAAATTTTTGTTTTGTTTTCATGCCAAATTGCAGAGAATCGATCTATTCAGCGGAAGCAAA
>JAZOPW010000076.1:0-5195 GCA_045655785.1 Eubacteriales bacterium | reverse complement strand
GGCGTTCTGGATACCAAGCCCTACACCGATGAGATTAACCGCTCCTGGATCTTCCGCTCCGTGGGCTACGGTCACAGCTACCAGGTATGGAAGGATATCGTCTCCAACCTGCGCATGGTCGGCTATGACGATGTCATGTCCATCGAGCATGAGGATAGCCTCATGACCATCGATGAGGGCCTGCGCAAGGCCGTCAGCTTCCTGAACGGAGTGATCATCACCGAGGAAAAGCCCACCACCATGTCTTGGGCATAGTGAAATCTGAAAAGCCGCTTCTGCTACCGTTTGATAGCAAAAGCGGCTTTTTTGTCTTATTTTATTTTTACGATTTCAAACCCTCTTGGGGGAATGCGCACAGCAAGGCGATTTTTTTGGATATTCACAGGATAGCCTTGCTCCTTCGTTAGAACTGTGGCGGATTGAATTTCCTTGGCAGTTACAACGGTGGGGATGCTGTAAATATACTCGTCATTGGAAAGAAGCAGAAACTTTGTGTCATCCGCCGATAAGGAGTAGAGCTTGACGTCGGGAGAGAGGGAACGATCCAAGTTGAAGCCATCGGTTATGAGAGTGCAAAGTGCGGTAAAAAAATCACCCGCTACACGCTTGCAGCAAATAGGCTCAGTCCAGATCTCACCGTGCATCGGCGCCTTTGCCTCTATGATTTGTTCGAGCGCACCAAGTGACTCAAAGCAAGGAGAGATCCCGTCAGCGTTATAAAGTGCCACCGAAAGATAGCTTCCGTTGTAGCGAGCGGCACAGGGCAGGGAAAGCTCGATGTCTTCTCCTACGACAAGAACGGGAAGCTTTGTGCTTGATAAAAGGTTGCGTTGCTCATTGGTGTAAGCCTTTAGGTTGGTGACAACCAGACCTGTTGCCGAACGGAATGCCGCTACCTCAGACAACGGAATCTGTGCGCAAACGGGGAGCCCTCCGAGAATCAGCTCCTGTAGCAATGCCGAGCCAAAGTAGGATCGGTTGGTGCAAAAGCTTTCGATCTCCGAATCCAGTGCATCGGGATTGCAGACCCCAACAAAGCCGCAAGCAAAATCGGGCTGTGGGATGCGATGCTGCTCAATGTTGGCAAGCCACCTCCAATCTGAGGCGGGAATTCCGTCGGACAGACAGTAGAGTGGAGCATCGGCACATACCTGATATTGACCGTCGAGAAATACAAAATTGTTGTAGCGCCGCACGATCGCGCGCATCAGCTCGGTGGGGCAATGTCTGATTGCGTCCCATTGCTCCATGGTGTCGCTGATCGGAGCAAGAGAGATCTGCTTTAACCCATTGGTTACGATTTTAATGTCTTGTTGCATGAGAGCATATTCGTAAGTGAAGCTTTTTCTGTGCTCCAATGGGAAGCTGACACCACCCTCATCAAGAGCAGAGGTGATGGCTCTTGTCGCGGAGTTTTCCTCGATCATCACAGCATATGCCTGATCGGGCATACATCTTCTGTAATCAAGACCGTAACGGTACAATGCCTCAAAGCTATCGCGCGCCCATGCGATGTTGAAGAGGATCGGTTTAGTGATTCTCTTGAACAGCTTTTGGTAAAACTCTGCCCAACGGTCGGAGATGAAGCGGATCCATTCAAAATGACGGTGCGTCAGGATCCATTCGCGTCGGGCTGTATAAGCATTCTCTGCCATCAGCTCCTTGGGAATGTCGATCTTGGAGTCGGCACAAAAAGAAAGTGAAAAATCTCCGTTTGGGATCGAGCGGCGGTTGGAGGAAAGACCGTCGGCAAGCTGCAAACCGTCAAAATCATACTCCTGAAGCACTTCGGCAATACGCTCAATTACCGTGTCCCCGACAAGCGCGCCGTCCTGGGTTCGCTTGATCACATACACCGTTGAAGAGGGCTTGCCTCTGCTGCCGAAGCAAAGCATTTCGGGATCGGTAATGCTTTGCGTGAAATCAAAGCAGGAAAAGAAGACCTTTACGCCCTTTTCTTTGAGTGCTTTGATCAGCCCCTTCAGCTGTGTTTTTGTCCAAGCCTGACATCTCCGCTCACGGTTATACTCATGACCAAAATAAGAGCAGGCGGTGGGAGACAGTGGCTCGTTTTGTTGTTCAAACAGAAAATCAATGTGGGAAAACAGAAGCGAGACACCTGTGGTGGTTACGTTGCGGGACAAGAACGCCTCAACACCGAAATCGGGCTGTTCGTTATCAAAGCCGATCAGTTCTATCCAATACCATCGTTCCATATTTTTTTCCTCTTCAGAAATTTTTTTACCAATCATAGCATAAATTTGAATGCTTGTCAAGTGATAGCAAAAATTTGAAAGGGTTCAGCAAAAATTTGATAGCTTATTGAGACCTGCTGATAAAAAGTAAACGGTTGCTCGATCCTTTTCGGGAAAGAACAACCGTTGTTTGTTAGGTCATGTCAGTATGCTTTTCTGCACCGATTTCGTCGATCGTGCTTGCATAGATAACTTATTCCTTTTCGGGTACGATCAATCCGTATCCGCCGTCGAGGCGTGTGTAGACCACACAGGTCGCGCCTGTTTGATCGTCATTGAAAACAAAGAATTGATGTCCCAACAGGTTCATTTGCAAAATCGCTTCCTCGGGAGACATTGGCTTGGTGGAAAAGGTCTTAGTGCGGATGATCTCCTCGTCGTCTGCCACGATATCGTCATATTCCTCTGCGGCAGGGGGAATAAAGGCTCCCTCGCGCAGTCTTCTTGCAAGTCTTGTTTTGTTTTTGCGGATCTGACGCTCGATGTTGTTTACCGCCTGATCCAGCGCATCGCGAAAGCTTTCGGCACCCACCTCACTGCGGAACAGGGCGCCTGCCGCGGAAATCGTGATCTCAATATTTTTCTCATTATGTTTACAGCTGAGTGTGACGGTGGCGTCTCCCTCACCCGAAAAGAATTTGTCAAGCTTTTTGATTTTTTTGTCGATCAACTGCTTCATGTCGTCATAAACGTTCATCTGTCTGCCAACTACGGTAATTTTCATTTTGGTATCCTTCCTTTCTTCGGTCAGTTACGGCAAAGAGAGCTTTCTCTTTACAGTATCAGTATATCACGTTTTTGGGGCGGTGTAAAGATGGGACAAAGGATTTTTACATATCGAAAAAATTTTTGGTTAAAATGATAATAAAAATCGAAAACCTCAAAAAAGAGTGGTTGACAGGAGCGAAAAAATTTGGTATAATATAAAAAGAGCGTGCAATGTTTGATGTGCGCTGTTTTTGTCTGTTGACTCATAACCGTGACAAAGAAAGGATAGAAAACCCAATGAGCACCGAAGAGCGCATCAAAAAATTGCGGGCAAAGCTGCTGTATCACGCAAAACGCTACTATGTGGACGATGACCCCGAAATTTCGGACTATGAATACGATATGATGTATGCGGAGCTGAAGCGGCTGGAGGAGGAGCATCCCGAGCTGTTTGATCCTGCCTCTCCCACACAGCGTGTAGGCGGAAAGCCCTTGGATAAATTTGAAAAGGTGACGCACACGGTGCAGATGAATTCGCTTGCCGACGTCTTTTCATTTGAGGAGCTGGCGGAGTTTCTCTCTCGTGTGGAGCAGACCGTAAAGGAACCGATCTACTCCGTAGAGACCAAAATCGACGGGCTTTCGGTCTCTTTGCGCTATGAAAACGGTGTTTTTGTGCAGGGAGCGACGCGCGGAGACGGCTTTGTGGGCGAGGACGTGACGCAAAATTTGCGCACGGTCTTCTCGATCCCCCTCACGCTTCCCGAGCCTCTGACCCTGACCGTTCGCGGTGAGGTCTATATGCCGCGCCGTGTGTTTGAACGCCTTAACCTTGCGCGTGAGGCGGCAGGGCAGAGTCTGCTTGCCAATCCGAGAAATGCGGCGGCAGGATCGTTGCGTCAGCTTGACCCCAAGGTGGCGGCGGAGCGCTCGCTCGATATTTTCGTCTTTAATTTTCAAGAGGGAAGCCTTTATCTCGACGGTCACGCCCCTATGACGCACATGGAGACCTTGGATCGTTTAGAGGCGCTCGGCTTTCATGTTCTGGAGAACCGCTTTGCCGCAAAGGGATATGAGGAGATCGTCTCCTATATCAATCAGTTGGGTGAAATGCGCGATTCTCTTGCCTATGATATTGACGGAGTTGTTGTGAAAATTGACAAACTTTCCGACAGAATTCTGCTCGGAGAGGGAACCAACACCCCCAAATGGGCGGTCGCATACAAGTTTCCGCCCGAGCAAAAGCAAACACGGCTTGAGGACGTGACGGTTGCCGTGGGCAGAACGGGTGTGCTGACACCGACGGCGGTGCTTTCTCCCGTTCGTCTTGCGGGGACCACGGTCTCACGCGCCACGCTTCACAATCTGGAGTTTATACGCGAGCGCGATATCCGCATCGGGGATATCGTGACCGTACAAAAGGCGGGTGACATCATTCCCGAGGTGGTGAAATCCCACAAGGAGCTTCGCACAGAGGGCGCACGCGAATTTTATATGCCTACCCACTGTCCTTCCTGCGGTGAGCCTGTTTTTTATGACGCCGACGAGGGTGCGGCAACGCGATGCACCAACAGCCGCTGTCCCGCACAGCTCTCGCGCGGGATCGAGCATTTCGCATCCAAGGACGCCATGAACATCGACGGCTTGGGCCCGCAGATCGTCGAGGCACTTCTGAAAAATCAACTGATCTCCGATGCCGCCGATCTCTATTCCTTGCGAATCAACGAGATCGCGTCAATGGAGCGTATGGGCGAGAAGTCGGCACAGAATCTGATCGATGCCATCGCGCGCTCGAAGTCGGCAGGGCTGGAAAGATTGGTATATGCATTGGGGATCCGAAACGTGGGGGAGGTCGCGGCGGCGGCTCTCGCGGCACGCTTCGGAAGTCTGGATGCCTTGCAAAAAGCTACCGTGGAGGAGCTTTGCGCGATCGAGGATTTCGGACAGATCACGGCGGAGTGTGTGGTCAATTTCTTCTCACATCCCCAAAACGTCGCCCTTTGCGAGCGGTTGACGGCGGCAGGACTTTTGACAACGTCAACGGCACAGCCGACCGACGATTTGTTTGCGGGACTCACCTTTGTGCTGACAGGTACGCTTCCTACCATGTCGCGTGACGAGGCGGGGGCTAAGATCAAGGCGGCAGGCGGCAAGGTATCGGGCTCGGTTTCCTCCAAGACCTCCTTTGTGGTGGCAGGAGAGGCGGCGGGCTCCAAGCTGACCAAGGCGCAG
>JAZOPW010000075.1:0-3704 GCA_045655785.1 Eubacteriales bacterium | reverse complement strand
CCCATTGCCTTACCGACCGCACGGTAACGCTCGCCGGCCACCGGTGCATTGTACTCAAGACCTGTGGGCAGAATGATGGCACAGGCAACACCGTGGGGTGTGTCGTACAGAGCGGACAGACCGTGTGCCATGGAGTGAACGATACCCAGACCTACGTTGGAAAAGCCCATGCCGGCAATGTACTGACCCAGAGCCATACCGTCACGACCCTCGTCGGTGCCTTCTACAGCGCCGCGTAAGCTCTTTGCGATCAGCTCGATCGCCTTGAGGTGGAACATATCGGTCATTTCCCATGCACCCTTGGTGATATAGCCCTCGATAGCGTGTGTCAGGGCATCCATACCCGTTGCAGCGGTCAGCCCCTTGGGCATCGTGCTCATCATATCGGGATCGATGATGGCAACCACGGGAATATCGTGAACGTCAACGCATACGAACTTGCGCTTCTTTTCGACGTCGGTGATAACGTAGTTGATGGTAACCTCTGCCGCTGTACCTGCGGTGGTGGGAACCGCAATGATCGGAACCGAGGGATTCTTGGTGGGAGCTACGCCCTCAAGGCTTCTCACGTCCTCAAACTCGGGGTTTGCAATGATGATACCGATGGCTTTGCAAGTATCCATCGAAGAACCGCCACCGATGGCGATGAGATAGTCTGCACCGCTCTTCTTGTATGCCGCAACGCCGCTCTGTACGTTTTCAATGGTGGGATTGGGCTTAATGTCGGAATAGACCTCGTAAGGAAGTCCTGCACCGTCCAGCACGTCCAGTACCTTTTTGGTAACACCAAACTTGATCAGATCGGGGTCGGAGCATACCAACGCCTTTTTCAGTGCTCTGCCCTTTACCTCGGAAACGATCTCATTGATTGAGCCCGCGCCGTGATAAGAGGTTTCATTCAAAATAATTCTTGCCATTTTTTTGTCTCCTTATTTTTAATATAAAATATTGTGTTTATGATTTCATTTCTTCATATGCGGTAGGCGGCTGCAGCAACGCATAGTAAACGTCCTTGCAACGTGCAAAGATCTCACGCACGTCATATTTGATCTGTCCGAAATAGGGGCGCAGATCGGCACTGACACCATACGCCTCCATTCCAAGCTTTTCGGCAATATAAAGCGCGCGGTAAAGATGGTATTCCTGTGTCACGATGATCACACGCTTGCCCTTCCACACTTCCGACAAACGGGAGATGCTGTCATAGGTCGAAAGCCCCCAAGCGTCGGTCAGGATAGCCTCTTCGGGAACCCCTGCGGAAACGGCGACCTCCTTCATGGTCCCCACCTCATCATAATAATCACCGTGGCTGTCTCCGCTCATCAAAATGGTGGGCGAGACGCCTGTTTCCCAAACCGAAACGGCGGTTTGGACGCGATCCCGCAGCATGGGACTCGGCGTTCCGTCGGCATATACGCGGCATCCAAACACCAAAATACAGTCAAAGGAGCCGTCAAGCGATCTCAACTGCTCAACAGTCAGAATTCTATCCCCTGTTTTATGGCAGACCGCGCCGCTGATCGAAAGCACCAATGCCGCAAGCAGAACCCCAATACACAGGAAAAAGCAGCAAAGCGGCAGCAATCTTTTTTTACCGAAGCGACACAAGCCGCGCCACATCGGACGCCACGGGATTTTGCACACCCACAAAAAGGCAGATCGCCACGGAATCTGCTTGATGCGCTTCCACACACCGTACAGCTTCTCTTTTAACGCAAATCTTGGTTTGTTCTTTTTCAAGGAATCCGATCTGTCGAACCGTTTCGCTCTTCTCTTTTTTTCGGAAATTTGTTTTTTCTTTTTTGAATGCAAAAAAGAGCCTCCTTTCCCTGAAATATCTACAGTATAAGTATAGCAGATGAAAGGAGGATTGTCAAGAAAAAAACAAATACATACCGATATTTTTTCAATTTGAAATTCGATTACATAGGCTTATCCCAGCGCCTCTCGCAGGGCGGCAAGGATCTTTTTTTCCTCACGTGAGACCTTGACCTGTGTCAAACCAAGTGCCTCGGCGGTCTGTTGCTGTGTCAGATTGCGGTAATAACGCAGCAGGACGATCTTTCGCCACATAGGAGGCAGACGTCCGATGCATTGGGAAAGCGCAACACGGTCGCAAATTCGCTCGCTTTCGGTCTCACTTTCCTCATCGGAGATCACCCCCTCGTAGGTGACGCTGTCCTCTCCGTAGACAAAATCCGAAAGAGAGGTCACAGGGGAGATCGCATCCAAGGAGATTGCCGCTTCCTCCACGCTGACCCCGCAACGCTGTGCCAGCTCGGCAATACAGGGCTCTCTTCCCTCTTCTGTGAGGATGCGGTTCTTTTCATGCATCAAAGAAATGCCCTGACGCTTGTAGATACGGCTGACCTTCACGGGTCCGTCGTCACGCAAATGCCGTCGGATCTCACCCACGATCAAGGGAACCGCATAGGTCGAAAAGGCGGTGCCGCGTTCCAAGGAAAAGGAACGGATCGCCTTGATCATGCCGATGGTACCGATCTGGATCAGATCCTCATATTCGGTACCGCGATCGAGAAACCGCCTTGCCACCGTGCGCACAAGCCCGATATTTTCCTCTACCAGCAAAGCCTCGGCTTCGCAGTCTCCCTCTCTTACCCGTTCCAGAAGAGCGTTGTTGCGTTCATAAACAGATGTTTGCTCCATGCGTTGTTTCTCCATTCGTTTTTGAGCCTGTGGCTCACTTATGTAAACGCTTGAGCAGAGTGACCGTCGTCCCACGTCCCGTGCGGCTGGAAACATTGACACCGTCACAAAAGCTTTCCATCACGGTAAAGCCCATTCCGCTACGCTCTCCCTCCGCATCGGTTGTAAACAGAGGCTCACGTGCAAGCTTCACGTCTGCAATTCCACAGCCCCTGTCACGGATCTCGATCTGAATCAACCTCCCCTCGCAAAGCTTGACGGTCAGCTCGATCTGCCCCACCGTCTCGCGGTAGGCATGAACAATGCAGTTCGTCACCGCCTCCGAGACCGCACATTTGATGTCGGCAAGCTCGACGGCGGTTGGATTGAGCTGTGCGCAAAAAGCCGCCACAGCCGAACGCGCCATGCTCTCATTGACCGAAAGCGACGGTAGCTGCAGACGCATTTCATTTTCGACCTCGGCGCAAAAATCAACTCTTGTTCTCATTTTTCCTTCTTTTCCTTTCCATACAATATCGTGTCAGCTTTTTTTCGTCCTCAGGATCGAAACCATGCGCTCCATTCCTGCAAGCTTGATGATACGCAATACAGCAGGACTTGGATCAAGCACCGCCAACGTACCGCCATACTGCTTGATCAGCGCAAAGCGTCCCATGATCAGCCCCAAGCCCGAGCTGTCCATAAAATCGACGGCTGAAAGCTCCAGCATCACACGCGACGGTCTTTTTTCGGTGATCTCGGCATCAATGCCTGTCCGCACCGCAACCGCGCTGTGATGATCGATCTCACCACCCACATGCACGATCATTGAATCCCCTCGCATTTCATATCGGATCTGACTTGCGTTTCGGATCATCCTCCTCACTTCCTTTCCCCATTTCTTTTCTGAGCTATATTGTATCATATCACAAATAAAAAAATTGTCGGAGTTTGAAGCAACAAAAAATTTTCTTAAAAGTTGTTTTTTAGAAAAGTACAAAAAGAACCTCCAACAGAATAGATCATCCTATTGGAGGTTCTGATTGATTTTTTTGATA
>JAZOPW010000074.1:0-3533 GCA_045655785.1 Eubacteriales bacterium | reverse complement strand
TACAAGGATAGCTATTGATATTATAATTTCGTATGCGGGCACAGTGCTCATCGCGATACGCGTAAACATAGCCATCGGCGAGGTGAACGGAATATATGAGCAGACCAACATCGCGGTGTTGTCGATCGACCCACTACTCATAGAAAACACCACAACCATAAAGGCAATGACAAACAGGAATGTGATCGGCATCACAGAGGTATTGATATCCTCCAGCTTCGACGCGGTCGATCCGATCGCTCCAAACATAAAGGCATAGATCAAAAAGCCAAGCACAAAGAAAATGATCATAAAGATAAACAAATCGATCGGAATATCAAATATCGAGGAAATGAGCGGATTGGATAGTGCATCCCGATTGATGTTGTAAAACAGAATTGCCGTTCCAAAGATCAGAACAAGCTGTGTAAAGCCTGCGATACAGGAGGCAAGCACCTTCCCGAACATCATGCTCGTCGGCTTTGCGCTCGTGATCAGAACCTCCATTGCACGCGAGCTTTTTTCGGTTGCCACGTTGGTTGCAACCATTTGACCGTAAAGCAGGATCACCATGTAAAGTGCAAAAATCATAATGTAGGTATAAAAGAAATTCTGCATCTGATCCTTGCCAAGTGTTTCGGTTTCGCTGTCGATCTGAACCGACATGATCTCACCCGCCTGCTCAAGCGTCAGCCCATTCTTCAGCATTGCATTGACACGGTAGACCTCCTGAAGCACCGAATCGGCAATCGAGGTGTTCATGTCGTACATTGAAAGATTGTTGACATAATAGGTGTATGAGGAGGTGCTGTTCATCACAAACGCGCACGACACATCCCCCGACATGATCTGTGATTTCACCTCGTCAATGCTGCCCTCTGCTACCTGAACGCGATATTTAACGAAAGTATCCTTGAAATACTCGGAGACCAGCTCCGAAAGCTGCCCATCCTCCGCCCAGACAAGCATGATCGGAAGATCGGTGGTGGGGGTATTCTCCTCCTCGACCTGAATCGCCGCTATCATGTTGGGAATAAACATCACCAATGCAATCGCCACAACAAGAAAAAGCGTAATTCCCACAAAAATCTTGTTTTTTAAATAGCCCTTAAGCTCAAATTTCAGTATTTTTCCAAACTGCTTCACGCTGTTTCCTCCTTACACCTGCACACCCGCGTACTCAACGAAAATATCGTTGAGAGAAGGCTCAAAAACCTTGACCTCGTCAATGTCGTAGTTCTCTACAAGACGTCTCATCATTGCTCGCTTGTCCTCGGGGCTTGCAAGACGGATCAGAAGCGACCCGTCCTCACGCTCAATACAGGTGTTGCCCAGATCTGTCTTGATCGGCTCGGGCTTGGTCGTATTGACAACCAAACGGTCGCGCACGTATGCTCTCTTAATATCACGGAGGTCTCCGTGAAGCACAACCCTTCCGGCATTGATGATGGCAATGCTGTCGCAAAATTCTTCAACATAGCTCATCTGATGGCTTGAAAACAGCACAATTTTTCCCTTTGCGATCTGCTCCTTGACAACGTCCTTGAGCAACATAGCATTGACCGGGTCAAGCCCCGAAAAGGGCTCATCAAGAATCACGATATGCGGGTCATGCGCAAGAGCCGTGATCAATTGGATCTTCTGCTGATTTCCCTTTGACAGCGTATCAAGACGTTTATTGCGATATTCCGTCATACCAAGTCTTTCAAGCCAAGCATCCACGGCAACAGTCGCATTCTTGGTGCTCATGCCCTTCAGCTCGGCAAAATAGACAAGCTGGTCAATGATCAGCTTTTTGGGATAGAGTCCGCGCTCCTCGGGAAGATAGCCGATACCGATCCGATCATAATCGATGGGCTTGCCGTCTATCAGCACCTCACCGCCATTCGCGGGAAAAACGTTCATCAGAATGCGGATCGAGGTAGTTTTTCCTGCTCCGTTTCTTCCAAGCAAGCCAAATGCCTTGCCGCCCTCCACCGAGAAGCTCACTCCCTTAAGAACCTCCTTCTCGCCAAAGGATTTGTCAATATTTTTCAGTTCCAATACCATAAATACTTCTCCTCAATTGCAGGTACAAGACATCATCCGATCAAATGCTGCGTAAAAGCACGCTCCAGCTCGTTTCCAATTGCGCTCGCCATGAGCGAAAATCCCATGTCGTTGGGGTGACAGCCGTCCACGGTACACATATCGAGGCATTGACCGCGGAAAATCGATTCACCGTCCACAAAATAGACGTTGCGATCCCCCGAATTGCGCGCGAAGCGGTAGGTTTCGTATATCACGTCACGTCGATTGATGCTGTCATCAAAGTCTTTGTCAAAATCGGGACGCGAAATGATGATATACGGAAGCTCGGGATTCTTTTCCCTGATCCGTTGATAAAGCTTGCAATGCGTCTTTTGCAAATGCTCCAGATTGGGGGCGTTGTGATCGTAGTCGGATACGAACGCCGACATCTCAAGATCGGCAAGATATTCTATGATGGTATCCTCTGCCCGTCCGTTGCCCGAAAATCCAAGGTTGACGTGGTCGATATGCAAGCGACGGCTGATCACGTTTTGGTAGGTATTCCCCGGACGCGAGCAGCATCCGCCCTGCGTAATGGAGCTACCATAATAGACGATCGGCTTGCGTGCAAGGTATTTGACGCCATGTCCGACCTCGACGTCCTGCTGCAAGCCCACAAACAGATTCTTGACGTTACTGTAGGTTGGAAAATGAATGGTAAAATGGCGCAACTGTCGCGTTTTGAATTTGAGAATAGAGTCGAAGCCATCCTTCATGTCATAGGGCGGGACAAAGGTGTTGTAATAACGGCTGACGCCTGTTTCGGGATCGTCAACGTAAAGATCAAACCCTGCGCTTCCCGTTAAGGGAATATGCGACATCCGTCCGATCCCCGACATTTCGGCATGAATCGCAACGTATTGAGAATCGGTAGAAAAGCGCACGCGTCCGCCTGCGGTATTCAAATAAAGCAAAGCGACACCCGGATTCACAGACTTTGCGACCTCGTCCGGCAAACGCTTGAAATCGGGCTCGTTGCGGTAGTCGTAAAAACCGTAAACGTCAAACGGATCCTTTCGCACATCGTAAAAGCAGATATCCGATTCCTTCAGAGTTGTCTGAACAGCCAAATTCTGATCAATTTTTGTAATATCCATGTGATTTCCCATGTTCATAACCTCCATATGATGTCTGTTTCATTCCTTACGGAACAGAGGTGTGGAAAGATAGCGTTCTCCCGTATCGGGCAGAAGTGCCACAATGCGCTTCCCTGCGTTCTCGGGACGGCAGGCAAGAACGGTCGCCGCATGAAGTGCCGCTCCCGACGTGATGCCGCAAAGGAAGCCCTCCAGACGCACCAACGCACGCGCGGCGGCATAGGCGTCCTCCTCGGTGACGGTGATGATCTCATCATAGATCTCACGGTCAAGGTTATCGGGAACAAAGTTGGCTCCGATCCCCTGTAAGCCGTGCGCCCCCGCAACACCGCTTGACAGCAGGGGGGAGGAGGCAGGCTCGACCGCAACCACACGGCAAGCGGGATT
>JAZOPW010000073.1:0-3693 GCA_045655785.1 Eubacteriales bacterium | reverse complement strand
ACAGGAAAAAGATGCTCCAAAAGGCTTTGGACTCGCGTACTGCTTGGCGGATCGCATACAGAATCAGCACAAAAAACAGAGTGAAGACCAAATCGGGGATCCAGGTTATCGGTGCCTGCAGGGTCGGCTCGGTTCCCAAAGTGCCTACGGCGTTGCGCAGATAGGCAACAGGGGGCAAAATCGGTTCCAAAAATCCACCAAACAAGCCAAATACCGACAAGAACAGACACGGAAGCCATACCAAAAGCTTTTTCCACATTTTTTGCATCTCAAGTGTTGCCGCAAGCGCAACGACGGCGCAGAAGACAAAAACAAAGACATTCACCTTACAAAACATGGTTTTTGCCATCGAAGAAAAGCCAAGCTCAATCTTTTGAAGCAAGGAAAGCGAGGCATGCTCGGGCAGATGCGTGAGTGTTTCCTGCAGGGTACGGTTTGCATTTCCCGGACAGGTGAGTGCAAAGATCAGCATTACGGCACAGATTCCAAGACAGGAGAACTGGTATATGGGAGTTTTTCTCTCCGCGAACACGCAGTAGCAAAGGCTCCCCAAAAAGCAAAGCACCAAGACCGCGCACAAAAGCTCCTGAAAGCAGGCAAAGAAAAGTGCAGGAAACGCCAATGCGTACTCAAATCGACGCACGTCCCTCCCAAAAAATTGCTTGATGGCGGGCGTCAGCGCAAGAGCTGCGGCGGCAAGCGGCCAAAGATAGTTGAGTGTGGTTGCCACATATCCCACCTCATGCAAGATCCAATAAGGAAACACCAAGCAAACTGCGACCGAAATGCAGTTTTTGACTCTGCTTTCCTCGGGATTCCACAAGCGAGAAAACCAAGCCGACAGAAAAATACAAATCGAAGCATCGGCAATCCGCCATATGATCGGAAAACGTACGCAAAGGATCAAAAGCCCTTCGATGGCAACGCGTGAGGACCAAGCCCCGTAGCGTTCGGCAAGAAAGCTCCACCAATTGGAAAAGCTTGCTCGCGATCCCTCCAAAATCTGCAAAAACCATGCGTCGTCACTTTTTTGCGTGGTGACAAACAAATGCACAACGATCAATACCGCCCAGAAAAGGTACAGTACAAGCGCAGGAGAGCGCCACAGCTTCCGCAACCTTTCGCCAAAAAGACGAAGGTCAATCATCTTCATCCCTTGATTGCTCCTTGATGACATAGATCGGTCTTGCCTTGATCTCAAAATACATTCTGGCAAGGTACTCGCAAACCACACCCAAGGCAACGAGTTGGATTCCCGCCGCCAAGGAAATGACGTTGATCAGCGTCCAAATACTACCCAAGGGAGTACCTCCCGCCAAAGCCACCATTTGCACAATGAACAGAACCAAGGAGAACAAGCAAAACAGAAAGCCAAACAGAATCGGAATGCGCAAGGGGACAGTAGAAAACGAAATAATGCCCTCAAGCGAGTACAAAAGAAGCGCACGGAACGACCATTTTGTTTTTCCTGCCACACGCTCAATGTTTTCGTATTCGAGCCATTTGGTCTTAAAGCCGACCCAACAGAAAAGTCCCTTGGAAAAGCGGTTATATTCTGCCATGGAAAGCACCGCATTGACCATTTGCCGCTTCATCAAGCGGAAATCGCGTGCGCCGTCCACGAACTCGGTGGTTGAAATGCGGTTGATGAATTTATAAAAGCAACGCGCGAAGAAGGAGCGCACAGGCGGCTCGCCCTTACGGGTACAGCGGCGCGTACCGATGCAGTCATAGCCCTCATCGGTGTGCAGATCGTGAAACATCTTGGGCAAAAGAGAGGGCGGATCCTGCAAATCGGCATCCATCGTGGCAACATAATCACCCTTTGATTTCTGCAGACCCGCGTAGATGGCAGACTCCTTGCCGAAGTTTCGCGACAGCGAGATATATTTGACTCTTGAATCATTCTTGGAAAGCTCACGTGCGATCAGGATGGTTTTATCACGCGATCCGTCATCAACCAGAATGATCTCAAAATCGGCAAGCGGACGCATTTCTTCCATGACCTTGCACATCTCCTGATAAAAATGAGGGATCGACTCCTCCTCATTATAGCAAGGCACGATAATAGAGATCAGCTCGCGTTTTTGGGAAATATTTATATCCTTCATGCTTCCCCTTTCCAATGTTTTACTTTCAATTTATCCGAATAAAGCATTCCTTTTCTCTATTATAACATGCTTTGATCCTTTTTGCAAGGTCTTTTTTACAAAATAGACGGGATAAGAAAAGGAGCGCAAAATACGCTCCTCAGAATATAGAAAAAAGGTATTCGAGTTGTGAAATTGTGCAAATTTCTTAGCCGCTTTTTCTTTTGCCGAAAAAGGCGCAAAAGAAAAAGCTTGGCAAAAAGAAAAGCGCCGAAAATAAAGCATTTCGCCCTCTGCGGAGGGCGAGGAGGCTTTCGCAGCCTCCACCGCGCAAACTTTTAAAAAAGTTTGATCAAAACTTTTCGGTAAACTGACGAAAGTCGTTAGTTTCGTCTACAGTTTTTCATCACTGCAAGTCCGCACCAGCCGTTGTCCTCAAGCTTCTCCACCACACGATAGCCGTGCTTGGTGAAGCATTCGATCACGTCCTCGGCGCGCTCGGAAATAATTCCCGAAGCCAGGAGAACCGTGTTTTCATGCATAAAGGGTGCCACGTCTGGCGTCATACGGATGATGATGTCTGCAACAATATTGGCACAGATCAGATCATAGGGCTTGGATCGATCGGCTTGACGCAACAGATCCGAAACCTCACAGGTAATGTTCGTCAATCCGCTGTCCTTGATGTTTTCATTTGCCACACGCACTGCCATCGGGTCAATGTCATAGGCACGGCACTCGGCAGCCCCCAGCCGCGAGGCACAGATCGCAAGAATTCCGCTTCCCGTTCCCACGTCAAGCATACGGCATCCGGGCTGTGTGTATTTTTCAAGCATCCGAATCACCAGACGTGTGGTCTCATGCGTACCCGTACCAAACGCCATGCCGGGATCCATTCGTACGATCAGCTCGCCCTCATTCGGCTCATATTTTTCCCATGCGGGAACGATGACCAAACGATTGCCGATTTTGATCGGCTTATAGTATGCCTTCCACGAGTTTGCCCAATCCTCTTCATTCACGCCAACCGTTTCCAGCTTGGCATCGGTCAGCCCCACGCTTACAAAACGCTCACGCAAGAAGGCAACACATTCGGGAACACTACGCTCGGCAGGCAGATAAACCGAAACCGAGGCGATCGTCTTGTCGGCATTGAGGATGCTTTCGTCAATGAGATCTCCATAACAGGTCTTCAGATCGATGTCGCTGTAATCCTCAATTTGCAGATTGTTGGAGACCATACTCATAATGGCGGTCAGCTCGTCCAACTCGCCCAACGGTACGGTGACACGGATCTGTGTCCATTGCGTTTCACTGCCGTAGTCCCCACATACATAGTCTTGATCAATCATGAGAAAAGCTCCTTACTTGTTACCGAATATCTTTTTAAAGAACTGCTTATGCTTTGCGTAGTTACTCTCTCCACAGCTTTCGGCAAACGCCTTCATGGCATCCTTTTGCTTTTCGGTCAGCCCCTTCGGGATCTCGACCGTGACCGTGAAGATCAGATCTCCGCGTTTTCCGTTCCCGTTGACATACGGGATCCCCTTACTGCGCAGGGTGAAGCGTGTACCGGGCTGTGTTCCCTCGGGAATGGTGTGCT
>JAZOPW010000072.1:0-2544 GCA_045655785.1 Eubacteriales bacterium | reverse complement strand
TGAAGATGGTACGGTATATCAGGCTCAGATCGATAGATCGCACATTTATGCCTATTTCGATGGCAGAAACGAGTCCGAAGTTATTGTGGATCCGAAATATCTGATGGATATCACGGAATCCGAATCGATGGATAACTCCTTCGATATTACCATGTAAGAAAGGAGATCAAGCTATTGACCTTTTTTGAAAAAGAGCTTCACAGGCTCTTTGACGATTCTGAATGTATTTCGGCTGATGCGGTTTTCGCTGGCAAGACAATGATTGCTCCCATCGGTGAAGATTTAAGAGCCAAGGTACAATTCGTCTACACGAATACCCACGCAAAGTATGATGCCTTGCGGCTGACCATCATTAACCGCCACGAAGGTACGGTAGATAGCGAAACCTTCAAGTTCAAGGATATCATCGGTATGAAGGGCGACCGTGAACCCCATATATGGGAAGATGGTCAGCGAGTTGACTGGTATATCTACCATCCGACCGCTTATGACTATAACCTCATTTCCGACACGGTTGAGGATTATATCTCCATGTACGCCGACCAAGGATATCGCTTTGATAGCGGCATGGAAATGGGAGGTATGTGATGGAATATTCCTTCAGCCAGTTGAGCAATATCGCCAAGAGCTTGCGAGAACGCTATCCCATAGGCACTCGCATCAAACTTATCAGTATGGGAGATGATCCTCGACCGATTCCGCCCGGAACCAAAGGCACGGTTGAGGGTATCGATGACATCGCTACTGTCTTCTGCAGATTCGATAACGGCAGAAGCCTCGGCTTGGCCTACGGCGAGGACCAATACAGAGCCTTGACTCAAAGAGAACTTCTCGAAGAAAAATGCGCTCGGAATTACGACAAGTTTTACGAAGCCGTTCACCGAGATATCTTCGCAGACGTAGACCTTGACCGCTTCGCCGAGGAAATCGAGAATGCGAATGACAACTATACTACCGAGATTCTGGGGCAGCTTCACGACAAGTTCGTCGAGATTTATGACACAGACAGTGTCGATGGTCTCGTAGGCTTCATCCAAGTACCTGCCATCGTTGAATCCCTGCAGACAGGCGACTACTATCCTGCACTTGTCACCCTTGACTTGGACTCCTCTGGAGAACATTGGGGTACGTGCGTTATGACGCCGACAGGTGTGATTGATCACGGTGTAACGGAAGAAACCGAAGCAGAAAAAGCCTTCATGCAGAATCTGGTGCCGTACCGTTACTGGTACACAGTAAATTGCGATAGCGACATCCACGTAGATATGGCAGAATGTCCCGAAGATATTTGGGATATCATCTCCTCCGCTACCGGACAGTCGTTTGAGCAGAACGGAGGTATGAGCCTCTGAGTAATAATCAAATCAAATATTTGGACATGTTCGCCGGCATTGGTGGGTTCAGATCAGGACTCTCCAAGTTCGGCGATTTTTTTGTCCCCGTAGGTTTTTGCGAGATAGATCCCTATGCACGAAAAGCCTACGAAGCAATCTATGACACGAAAGGAGAACTATTTTTTGAAGACGCAAGAAAGATCGTCCCCGAAGAATTGCCGGATATCGACCTTATTTGCGGCGGATTCCCTTGTCAAAGCTTTTCAATCGCTGGAAAGCGCGGGGGATTTGAAGATGCCCGAGGAACTTTGTTCTTTGAAATCGCTCGGATTGCCCGAGTTAAAAGACCTAAGTATCTGCTCCTTGAAAACGTTCCCGGACTCCTATCGCATGACGGGGGCAGGACGTTTGCGACCATCCTCAATGCGCTTTCAGAATTGGGGTATAATGTCGCATGGCAGGTGCTTAACAGCGCGAATTTTGGAGTACCCCAAGCCCGAAAAAGAGTGTTTCTTATCTGCTATCTTGGAGAAGAATGCCCCGGAGAGATATTATCTTTCACCGACGCAAATCCAAAAACTATTGTTCAAAAGCTCGGTGGCAGACAAGGCGACCGAGTCTATGACCAAGACGGACTAAGCTGTACACTCACGAGCAACGGCGGCGGTTTCGCCGGAAACACAGGTCTCTACTCCGTAGGACAGCTTCCCATCAAATCCTTGACCAAATCGGGCTTTCAAATTGCCGAACCCGGCGACAGCATTGATTTGGCATATCCGAATCTGAACACCCGTCGTGGTAGAGTCGGCAAACAGATCGCACATACGATCACGCCGAATATCACACAGGGTGTTTATTTTATCGATATGAATCCCGAACCCAAGATCACCGAGCTTGCCCGTTGCATCACTGCCCGACAGGATGCAGGTATCAGCAACCGCAGAGGTGAGCATTCCGGAGTCTTGGAAAAGGCAGAAGAAGGACCAAGAGCAGTCCTCACTCCCGACCGAGAAAGCATCCGTCAGCAAGGCAGACGAATGAAGGATCCCGAAGAACCCATGTTTACGCTGACAACTCAAGACCTGCACGGTGTAGCGGATAACGATAAGATCCGAAAACTCATGCCCATTGAGTGTTGGCGATTGCAAGGATTTACGGACGAGCAATTCCACAAAGCACAATCCGCAGGTCTCTCCGATGCAAGGCTCTA
>JAZOPW010000071.1:0-5261 GCA_045655785.1 Eubacteriales bacterium | reverse complement strand
CCGCTTGGCCTCCGACTTCCCGCAGAATTTGGCGGTACCTACTTCTTCTGCTACACCATTGCAGGTCTGGAGAAGGGTCAAACCTACAACTTTGATGTTGAGTGCTGGACCAAGGCCGGTGATGCAGAAACCGCTTACGGTGCTTACACTGTAAACGTAACCGTTACCGTTGACGCACAGGGTGCTGTAACTTTTACGTATTGACCGGAACTCCCGAGGAGCTGACTGACCTTACAGGTTATCAGATCGTTATCCCCTCAACCGCCTCCGAAACGGCTGTAGAGTTGGTTGCGTATGAGCTCAAAGAGTATCTCGCAACCAAGGGCTACAACCTTTCGGTGGTGACGGATAGCACTTCAGCTTCGGTCAAAGAAATCCTGATCGGTGCCACCAACCGCAACACGGCTGTGATGCCCTCCGATCTTGCCTATGCTATCTATCGCGACAGCAACAGTAAAATCCAAATAGCCGCAAGCTCCTCTTACGGCTACGAAGCCGCCCTCTCTTACATCCAAGCAAAAGGCGGTATCCCCCAAAAAACCTCTAAAACAGGTGACGCAGAACTTATCAGCATGAAGAAGGCTGATGACTCTATCCGCGTGATGTACTACAACAACTACCTGTATCAGCAGGCAAGTCGTGCCGACGGCGCCCCCGAGGCACTTACGAACGAGCTCCAAGCCGACATCTTTGAGGCTTATGCCCCCGACGTCATCGGCTTCCAGGAATTCCGCAGCCTCACCGTTCGCGCAGACATGAAAGCCAAGCTTGAAGCACTGGGCTACACCTACGTGGACGTAGAAGACGAAGTGGTCGCTTCCGGAGACTACCTCTCCATCAACGATACCCCCATCTTCTACGACGGCAGTAAGCTGACCCTGCTCGCAAGCGGTTATCATCTCTACTCGCGTAAGATGAACACCAATTTTCAGGTTGACGCCAACGGCACGCTGAACATCAACAACGGTGACTCGAAGTCATTGACGTGGGCAGTGTTCCAAGTGAAGGAAACAGGCAAGCAGTTCGCAGTGCTTTCTACTCACTTCATCCACGATTATAGCGAATCCTTGGGCAATTATGCAGGTGCGGCAAATGCGGCACGTGTCATTGACGCAAAAGAGGTTCTGCAGGTTGTAAATCAGATTAAAGCTCTGAAAAACGGTGCCTACAAAAACATCCCCATGGTGTTTGGCGGTGACCTGAATACCAAGCTCGGTACAGATCCCATCAACACGCTGACCACGGGCGGCTTTGCTCTGGCACGTGACATGGCGGCGGCTGACGACGCGGTATATGACACCTACGGTGGAAAGGGCTACAGCACTTACGACACCGAAAAAAAGGTTTTCTCTAACATCCGCGACGTTGCAACCACCGATACCGGTATCGACCACATCCTGTTTGAAAACGAGGAAAAGGTTACTGTTGAAAAGTATCTCACTTTAACCAACAAAATTGCACGTATCCCCTCCGATCACCCGCTGAAATTGGTGGACTTCGTGATCGATTAAAAATTATGAAAGGAATGAAATTCACATGAAAAAATTCTATTTCAGCCCCGAGGCAAGCCTGATTGAGCTTGCAAACGATGATATTCTCACCACCTCCGGTGGTTTGAGCATTGAGAACAACGTTTACGGTAACGACGATAAAAGCTCACTCACCGATTTGTTTGGCTTGTAATCAATCATAACAATTAAACTATCCCCTCCTCACCCCCAACCAACTCCCCGTTGGTTGGGGGAATTCTTTTGTAATACAAAAAAACTTGCCACCACAAGCGCGGGATTATTCATACCCCGTCAAAACAGTACGCACGGTCAATGAGGACAGTAGCATCGTTTATGATTAACCAAGTCCTCCGATTCCCTCATTTGTTAACAAAATGTAAATCTATAAAAAATATCATGCAGTCGCTTGACAGCGTTATAAAATCGTGATATAATGTTATTACAATCATATACCGAAGAATCGGTAAGAAAGGAGCATATTATGATTGCATTATTTATCGTTGGACTTTTGATTCTTGTCATCGCTGCGGCACTGTTCTTAGCCAAGGCAAAAAACAACCGTTTCCTCACACGGATCCTACCCGGCACGATTTTCGGGCTGATTGCCGTTGTACTGATTACGGTCAGCTGCCTGCGTACCGTTCCCACGGGACACACGGGTATCATCACAGTATTCGGACGCGTGGAAAACGAAACCTTTGAAGCCGGTGTGCATTTCTGTGCGCCTTGGAAGAGTGTGGTCAACATGGACAACCGAAACCAAAAGGCTTCCATTGATCTGGCTTGCTTCTCCTCTGACATTCAGGAAGTAGCGGTCACCTACACGCTCAACTATCAGATCTCCAAAACAAACGCACAAAACATCTATAAGAACATCGGTATTTCCTATTACGACACCGTTATCACACCACGTGTACAAGAGGCGGTCAAGAGCGAAATGGCAAAATACACTGCTGAGGAGTTGCTCAGCAACCGCGCTCAGCTCTCGCAGGACATCCGCGACGTGCTAACCCAAAAGCTTGCCACCTACAACATCGTGGTGATTGATGCTTCGATGGAAAACCTTGACTTCTCCGACGCCTTTACCGATGCGGTAGAAGCCAAGCAGGTAGCCGAGCAAAAGAGCAAGCAGGCAAAGATTGAGCAGGAGCAGAAAAACATGGAGGCAGAAGCCGCCGCAAAGCGTGCGGAGATCGAGGCAGAAGCCGAAGCAAAGGTTGCTGTCATTGCCGCAAATGCCGACCTTGACGTGGTCAAGATTCAGGCAGACGCCGCCGAATATGCAGGACAGAAGGATGCTGCTGTGATTGGTCAGGTGCGCGATATCTTTGCAAAGGATCCCGAAAACCTGACGAACGAGGACGTGGAACAGCTCCTCCTCTACTACTACATCCAGAAGTGGAACGGCGAGCTTCCTACCACCTACTTCAGCTCCGAGGATTTTTACGCACTGTTGGCGGGTCTCGGAACAGGTGCGCTCCCCGGTGACACCACCGAAACGACCGACCCCACCTCTGACACAACGGTTCCCGCGCAATAATCAAAAAAACATCCCGATCGAGCAATTCGATCGGGATGTTTTTTTCATGATCAATCAGCCAGCACGCTGATCTTGTTTTGGGTCACTTCGGTTATGAGGTCGATGATCCAGAAAACAAAGCTGATAGGCGGAATCAGCGCCAAAATTCCAACCACCAAGGTTGTGATATTTTTGGTCTCAACGTAACGAACAATTCTGATCACACCGCCAACAACTGCGCCAAGAATTGCCTGGATGATGATTTTCACAATCTTCGGCAGAGCTTCATACTGGGAAGTCCAAGGATAGTTCTGTGCCATTTCGATATCTTCCTTTCTATGTATTTGGGATCCGCTCCCTACGGTAACAGTATATCACAACTATGAAAAAAAGTCAATAATGAATGCAAATTCTACACTTTTTTCTTTCCTATTTTTGAAATATCATATTTATTGAATAGAATTTGAAATCATGGTATCAACCACTTCAAGTATTTTTCTTTGCTCCTTGATGGGCAAAGACTTTAGTCTATCGGAAAGTTGATTCGATTTCACCTGAAAGGATTTATCAACTACATCAGCGAAAGCCTCATCGGCAGAACAGTTGAGTGTGTTCAGTATATCGACGAGCAGGTCTAACTTCATATTGTAGACGCCCCTTTCCAAAGCAGAAAGATAGTGAGGGCTGATATTTACCCTCTCGGCTAACTGTTCTTGTGTTAGTCCTTTTGCTTTTCTCAACTCTTGCAGTCTACTTCCAACCGCCTTCTGAACCATATTTCAATCCCCCAATTACACATTGATACAGTTAGTATAATCGGAAAACGATTATTTATGAAGGACTGAAATCGATTACTATAATCGGTATTCGATTATAAATCAGCAAAAAAATAAAAACTATTCATTTATATAAACTACTTGGCAAGATTTATGATACCTTTTGGCATATTTAATCATACTTTGTGTTCCTCGAGATTTTCCATCCCAAAAAACAATGACTGCATCGGCAACTTTTGCCATTTGCTCATTTCTCCGAGGTCCTGCATATTTACCATATTTCTCCCATTCGGCAGGAAATTTTTCTACTTTTAAATTGTTTTCAGATGCATACAGTTCCCCAAGTTTGTCTGCCCCCTCAGCACACCCACTAATAATGATTATGTTTTTGTTATCAATAAGACTTGTAATGTATTTATCAAGTGCTTGGGCAAGCAAGGAATAATCATTAAAGTCTCGGCAACCAGCCACAACAAGTCTGAAGTCCATATTATATTTTACCCCTCTCTAAATATTACAATGTTAAGTATACCACTAAAAAAAGTTTTTTCAAGTGATTTTTGTTAAAGAATATGAAAAATACCAATTTTTTTAATTTTTATTATAGAAAAAAAGCACTGCTAAATTTGGATGGAAAAGAGTGAACTTTAGACACATAACAAAGTCACTTGTAAAAGAGACTTTAGTATCATTAAGTGGTGTCATAACTGTGCCGACAAAAAGAGACCACCCTTGGTCGAGTTTGACCTCGAACAAAGGTGGTCAATATTCATTTGAGAATATTTAGTTTTGTCTCAGACACACTGTTTGGATGTGTTTGGGAACACTTCTTTGACTAATCGTTGAATTACTTCAATGCAGCCTGTGCAGCAGCCAAACGTGCGATCGGTACACGGAAGGGCGAGCAGGATACATAGTCAAGTCCGATCTGGTGGCAGAACTCAACGGATGTGGGGTCACCGCCGTGCTCACCGCAGATACCTACGTGCAGATTCTTGTTTACGGGTCTGCCAAGGGTTACTGCCATGTTCATCAGCTTACCAACACCGGTCTGGTCAAGCTTTGCAAAGGGATCGTTCTCGAAGATCTTTGCATCGTAGTATGCGCCCAGGAACTTGCCTGCGTCATCACGGGAGAAGCCGTAGGTCATCTGGGTCAGGTCGTTCGTACCGAAGCAGAAGAAGTCTGCGTTAGCAGCGATCTCGTCTGCGGTCAGGCATGCACGAGGAATCTCGATCATGGTACCAACCTCGTAGTCGAGTTTCACGCCTGCAGCGGCGATCTCAGCGTCAGCGGTCTTGACCACGATGTCCTTGACGAACTTCAGTTCCTTGACATCACCAACCAGGGGGATCATGATCTCGGGAACCATGTTCCAGTCGGGATGAGCTTTCTTGACGTTGATGGCGGCGCGGATGAAGTCGGATCGTAGCCATGTCGTTCTGTGAGCCAAGG
>JAZOPW010000070.1:0-2030 GCA_045655785.1 Eubacteriales bacterium | reverse complement strand
GTCGTCGTAGGTCACTGGGTCGGCAATCTTTATTTGCCAGGGATAAAACGCAACAGCTTCGTCTCCGTATTCGGATTGGATTGTACCGTCATAATTTCTGCCCTTTAGTGCAGAAGTGAATTCTCTATTATTGTCGAGAATAATTCGCGTCAACGGTATCATATCAATATACTCGTATACAGAACTCGCAAGATATTCATAGGCTACATCCAGTTCTGTTGGAGTTCCCCAAAATCTCTTTTGGAACCCGTAATCCTTAAATGAGTATTTTTCTCCACCGTATTCGTATTCCTCGTTTTTTTCATCAGCGGTTACCAGAGTTTCTTTTTCCCCATACTCGTTTGTAACTTCTCTGTATTCAAATGTTTTGTTCTCTATTACATTCTTAAATGCTTTTGAAAACTCAATAATAGTTATGTCTTTAACTTCATCACTCTCTTTCTCAACAACTCCGATTTTGACGTTTTTTGCGATATCCGGGAATTTTTCAGCAAAGTTTATCAAAGCAACCGCATCCGGAGCATAACCGGCACTCGCACGTTTCCCTTTGTACGTTCTCAGTTCCTTACTAAAGTCAAAAGGTTTTTTCAGGTCAAGATATGCCGAAATAATCCTACTCGCTCCATAGTACGATGCTTCGCCTTTTGAGTATGCGAAATAGAATCCCATTCCGAAAAAGCCGTCATCGCCACTTGACATACCAATGTAATCAGGATTAAATACAGTAAAATCACCGGTATTTGTTCCGTGATATACTACTCGCAGATTTCCATCCTCAGTTTTGATTTTGGAGTCAGGCATCATTGCATTTGCTCTTTCCCCCACCATCCTCTGCGCCGTATCCATGTCCCCACGATCTACGGCGGCAAGGTAGGCGGTGTCGGAATCCTCGTCGATGGAATATTTTCTCTGCCCTTCCACAAAAACATCAGAAAATTTTTCACCAAAGATATTGACACTACGACCTTTATATGATATACTACCTATGTAACCGCTTTTGTTCAGCTCGATAGGCATTTGGAAGCCTATTGACCGAAGTAACGAGGCGGTTCTTTTTTTGTCCGCATATACGATGAAACTTTCTTTGACAAATTGCACCGGACTCGTTGTTTTGGTATAAGCACTCGTGACCTTCTGCATATCCGATATGGTAAAGTTGTTTTCCGTCGGATGAAGATCAAGTACTGACATAACAGGTTGACCGTTTTCTGCCTTGACAGCTCCAAAGATCACCATTCGGCTGTTCATCTGTCCGCCTCTACCCACGTTTCGGCTTTTCAGGATCAATACGGGATCTTCAAGAATCTGAGGAATTTTCTTGATTTCTTCCAACGTCATCTCCGGGTGATCCTTCAAAATTTCTTTGATTTTATCCCCGTTGATGTAAATGTCGCTCTCGATAGCACCGAGGCCTTGGAGTACATCGCCCGTCATTCCGAGAACAAAGGATTCACCGTTAGGCCTTCCTTCGCGATGCCATTCCTCTATTTCTTGCGGATACTCCGATCTGATTGACATCTTCTTCTCGCTATCGTGCATGTTTTCCTCATTCATGCGCGTTACAGTCTCAATACCCGCCGTCCTCGTCCTCTCCCCGGCCTCTCTCACGCCCTCGGTGAACAACCGCTCGATTTCCTCCAGAGACTCTACCGTCTCCTTCAGCACCTGTGCCGTCTTGGAGGCCTGATTCAGATCCTGCCAGCTTCGGCGGATCTGCCCGATGATATCGAAGAACCAGTCGCGGATTTTTTCCCACAGGCTCTTGTCAGCCTTGGACAGCTCCTCCAGCACCTTGCCGTCGGTCAGAACAAGCTCCATGCCCTCGGCCACCAGCTCCTCGCGGGCAAGGGCGTTGGCCTCGGCTATGGTCATGGTGTCCGTGACGATGCCCAGCCGCTTTAGGGAGGCCAGCTTGTCAGCCACGGCGGTCTCGGCGTCTACGCCCATCTGATCCAGCACGAAGTCGGCCAAAGCCTCAAATTTTGTAGGCGACCACTCCTTGATGTAGTGGGTCACCTCGTGTCCGAGAG
>JAZOPW010000069.1:0-5975 GCA_045655785.1 Eubacteriales bacterium | reverse complement strand
GCTTTTTAAAATTGTGTTGAGACCGTGGTACTGCTGCCTGCAAAACATAGGGCTCCATATCTCGGTTGAGCTCGATGATGTTATCGGTCAGTTTCATGATGTTCCTCCGTATATGTTGTGAATCTGTATGATCCGTGCTTGATGCTGTGTTCATTATAACACAAATGATATTGATTTGCAAGTGTAAAAAGACATCAGATAATTTTATTTTCAATTTTGGAAAGGAAAAAGACAATGAAGGTCACAGAACGTTTTTTAAAATATGTCAGCTTTGACACACGGTCGGACGAGAACTCCGAAACGGTGCCAAGCACGGCAAAGCAGAAGCTTTTGGGTGAATATCTTGCACATGAGCTTGCGACGATCGGCTTGCGCGAGGCGCGCATGGACGAAAATGGCTACGTCTACGCGGTTCTGCCTGCTACAAGCGGATATGAAGAGGAGCCTGTGCTGGGCTTGATCGCGCATATGGATACCTCTCCTGATGTCAGCGGAGCCAACGTCAAGCCGCGCATCGTGCGTTATGAGGGCGGTGACATCCCGCTTGGAGAGAGCGGCGAGACGATCTGTGCCGAAAAGTTCCCCTTCCTTTCGCGTTACGTGGGGCAGGAGCTGATCGTGACAGACGGAACCACGCTTCTGGGTGCCGATGACAAGGCAGGAGTTGCCGAGATCATCACAGCCTGCGAGTATCTGGTCGCACATCCCGAGATCAGCCATGGAAGGATCGTTGTGGGGGTCACCCCAGACGAGGAGATCGGCAGAGGTGCCGACCACTTTGACCTTGCCTCCTTTGGTGCTGACCTTGCCTATACGGTAGACGGCGGTGAGCTTGGCGAGATCGAGTATGAGAATTTCAATGCCGCCTCGGCAAAAATTACGGTCAAGGGCGTGAATATCCATCCCGGATCGGCAAAAAATCGCATGAAAAACGCGATTCTGATGGCAAATCAGCTGATTTCCCTAATGCCGTCAGCCGAAACTCCTGCGCATACCGAGGGGTATGAGGGCTTTTATCATATTCACGATTTTGTTGGAAATGAGTGCGAGGCGTCGCTCTCCATGATCATCCGTGACCATGACAGAGTCGCATTTGAAGCACGCAAGGACTTTCTGACACGTCTTGTCGCATATTTGAACGGTGAGTGGGGTGAGGGAAGCTTTACCCTGCAGATGCGCGACAGCTACTACAATATGATGGAAAAAATCTTACCTCATATGGAGCTGATCGAGAACGCCAAGTCGGCAATGCTTGATTGCGGAGTTGAGCCTGTGGTCGTTCCGATTCGCGGCGGAACCGACGGTGCAAGACTTTCCTATGAAGGGCTTCCGTGTCCCAATCTTTGCACGGGTGGCGCAAACTTCCACGGGGTTCATGAGCTGATCCCGATCCCTTCCATGGAAAAAATGGTGGAAATATTGGTTCGCTTGGTTCAAAAATAAAGACATCCCCTTGACAACTCTGTAACAAACTGTCAAGGGGACCTTCTTTTTTGCTTGAAAATTCATCAGAACCATGCACTTACATTTTTGTATAGGCTCTTGCATTTTGGTGCGGAATGTGGTACAATATAGCCTGTGAGTCATTTCATTGCTTTGGATATCGAATCGCATAAAAGAAAGGAGTAGCCCATGCAAACTGTTTTGTGGATCTGTCAAATTCTTGTATCCATACTTGGTGTGATATATGCATACCGTGTGGTCTTTGGTGTAGTGGGCTATTTCCGAACCAAAAAATTTGCGCCCGCCAAAAAACAGCACCGATATGCCATTGTCGTGGCGGCAAGGAATGAGGAGACGGTGATCGGAAATCTCTTGGACAGCATCGCGGTACAGGATTATCCTGCCGACCTGATCAAGACCTTTGTGGTTGCCGACAACTGTACCGATTCAACCGCCGATATTGCAAGACGCCACGGGGCGGTCTGTTATGAAAGACAGGACCCCGAGCGGTGTACAAAGGGCTATGCTCTGGAATATCTGTTTGACCGCATTGAAGAGGATTACGGCAGGACAAGCTTTGATGGATACTTTGTATTCGATGCCGATAATCTGTTAAAGCACGATTACATCAGCCGCATGAATGACGCATTTGACAGCGGAGAGCGCGTGATCGTCTCCTACCGAAACACCAAAAATACGGGGGACGGCTGGCTTTCTGCGTCTTACGCGTTGCATTGGCTTCGCACTTGTCGTCTGGAGCATCGCGGAAGGTCCTATTTTGGGATTTCCTCACGCATTCAGGGAACGGGATTTTTGTTCGCGAGCGAGTTTGTAAAGGACGGTTGGCATTATGTTTCTCTGACCGAGGACCGTGCCTTTTCCTCGGATATTGTGACCCAGGGCGTGACCATTTCCTATCAGCATGAAGCCGAGTTTTGGGATGAACAGCCCAACAGCTTCCGCATTGCCTGCCGTCAACGCCTTCGTTGGGCAAAGGGACATCTGCAGGCATTTACTGAAACCGCAAAGGCTCTGTTTTGCGGGATCTTCACCGAGCGTGGTGCTGCAAAGCGACTTTCCTGCTACGATATGCTGACAACCAATCTGCCAGGGGCGGTCATTACCTTTCCCGTAAAGCTGATCGAGGCGACGCTGATCGTGCTGTTGGCGGTCAGTGCAGGCTCCTTTTCGGACAGATGGCTTGAGGTGGTTCTGCAGGTCCTTGAGGTTCTGTTGTTTGTGCATTTGAGCAATATTTTCTTGGCATTGTTGCTCTTTATTTCGGAGCGTAGGCGTATGCCGCGTCTGCGTCCGCATCTCTATGTATGGTATGCGCTCACGTTTCCGCTGTTTTCCATCATCGGAGACATTGCAACCGTGATTGCCGTATTCGTCAAGGTCAAATGGAAGCCGATTCCGCACCGCGCGGATATTGCTGTGGATCAGGTGGATACGACCTCCCCCTCCGAGCGCGAGCATGACCCCCTTAATCGATGACGCCCTTACGTAAGCTGTAACCCTTGCCGTACGAACTGATGATCAAAGGCTTCGAATCGATCTGCTCTGCTAGACGGTTGATGCGATTGACCTGTACGGCAAGGGTCGCTTTTCCTTTTGCGAGGGTTTGCATACCGCAGATCATGCAAAGCTCGTCCGACGGGACAAAGATCGGCGCGCGGTAGAGAAGATATTGAAGAATTTGATACTCCTGTGGGGAGATCGGCAGGGGATACCCCTTGTAGCGTGTTTCCTTGGGACTGTTTCCAAGATACAGATAATAGGTGGAGAGAGGTAATCGGCTCTTGATCCCCCATGCGTCGCAAAGCGCACACAGTTGTGTGAACAGAGCTTGGTCATCTGTGTATGGAATGATCTTGGTGGCAGATGGGATCACCTTTCTTGGACTGTTGGTCAGTGCAACGATCGGCATGACAGGATAACGCGCCCGTAATTCCTTGCAGATCGACGTTCCGAGCTTGAAGTGCGGATAGGTGCAGTCAATCACCGCGCCGCTTGTATCGTTTTTCTCGCAAAGCATCAGTGCATTCTCGGGCGAGCTTACATAGGAAAAGATCCTTTCCTGAACGAAGCGCACGGCAAGAGCTTGAAGCTCTGCCGTGCGGGTTGAGATCAATATGAGCATTGTCAGGACTTTGCAACCGTTACGAAGGTCATATAGTTGATGGTAACGGGGTTGACGGGCTGTGTGGGCTTGGAGTCGATCGAGCCCGACGCAAACTCCACGTCGGTTGCGGCGATGCCGTCCACGGTATCCATACCGTAGACCACGTAGCCGAAGGATGCGTAGCTTCCGTCAAGATGGGTGCTGTCCGCATGCATGATGAAGAACTGATCCGACGCACTGTCGGGAGCATCGGTACGAGCCATCGAGATCACGCCTCGGATATGGCTCAAATTATTGGTTACGCCGTTTGTTGTGAACTCGCCCTTGATGCTGGATGCGGTTCTGTTTGCAGTGTCGCCGTTACCGCCCTGGATCATAAATCCGGAGTAGACGCGGTGGAAGGTGAGACCTGTGTAGTGATCAGCCTTGACAAGCTTTTGGAAGTTGGCAACGGTCAGCGGTGCGACCTCTTTGAAGAGACGTACGACCACATCTCCTGTTTTGCTGATGCCGTCCTTATCGGTATAGGTGATATTCATGCGGACGTATTCGGTTTCGGTCTCGGTATTGGTGCAATCCTCAAGCGATACCACCGAGAAATCAAGATCCTCCATGGCAACGGCGGTTGAGTCGGTGTCGTCGGACGCATCCTTCTTGCCAAGACCCATAGAAATTGCGATCGCAACAGCCGACACGACCAGAATCACGGCGATGACACCGATGACGATCTGCCACATCAGGCGGTTTTGACGCTTTTGCTTTTCCATTTCCTCGCGCATACGCGCTTCACGGTATTGCCGTCTCATTTCGGCTTCTTGTGCTTTTGAGTTCTTTCCCATAGTTACATAACCTTTCTTCTTTTTCTATTCCGAACATCATTGTATCAAAAAAGTGATGCTTTGTCAAGGATTTCTTTCAATTTGAGAAATAATTTACAAACCGTTCGGATATCATAGAAGTGGAAGAAACTGAAGGGGTGTGAATATGGGCTCGGTGAAGTGGGAAAAATTTGCTTCGATGGCGATCTGCCTGGCGGCGTGTGCGGCATTGGCGTATCTTGCATTCCGTTATGTGCTTCCGATCCTGTTGCCCTTTGCGGTTGCTTACCTCTTTTCGCTTGCCGTGCGCCCCTTGGCAAAAAAGCTGGGTGGCTCCTCGCTCCGCACCCAAAGGCTTTGGTCGGTAGTGCTGTTGACCCTCTTTTTGAGCGGCTCGGTCGCATTGCTTTATTTGTCGGTCAATCGGGTTGTTGTCGAGCTGCAGCGGCTTTTGGAGAGCTTGCTTTCTGAAAACGGCGGATTTTCGGGAGAGCTGCTCGAGTCGGTTGACCTGTTTGAGCTGTTGACCTCTCGCATCGGATTTTTGCGTCGGATCGGCGCGGGAGAGCGTTTTGCCTCTTTTCGGGAGGATTTTAACGCGATGGTCGGTGAGATGCTTGGGAATCTTTTCAATTCACTGTCGGCGTCGCTGCCGTCCTTTGCCGCGCGCGTTGTTGGCGCAATGCCGCAGCTGCTGTTGGTAACGGCTGTCACCGTGATCTCGGGCTTTTACTTCTGCATTGAGGGCGATCATATCATGGGACGTCTGCAGACGCTTCTGCCGAGTGCCGTCAGACGCCGTTTGCCAACGTGGAAGCAGAGAGCCAAGCACCTTTCGGGCTCTTATCTTCGCGCCTACCTGTTGTTGCTGACCCTGACCTTTGCCGAGCTGTTCCTCGGCTTTACGATTCTGGGGCTGGAATACGCCTTCCTGTTGGCTCTTTTGGTCGCGGTGGTAGATCTGCTTCCCGTGCTTGGCGTGGGAACGGTTCTGGTTCCGTGGGCGGTCATAGAGCTGATCCAAAAGCATTTTTATCTTGGCTTTGGGCTTTTGATCCTGTATTTTGCCGTAACGGTTCTGCGGCAGATTCTGGAGCCGAGGCTGGTAGGGAGGAGTCTGGGACTTCATCCGTTGCTGACGCTGTTTGCAAGCTACGCGGGGTGGAGCCTGTTTGGTTTTTTTGGAATGATCATAGGACCGCTTGCCGCAATGCTGATCAAAGGACTCTTGGGACAGCTGAAGCCAAGCGGGGAAGCGTAAGCTTACACTTTTGTGAACTTCGTGTACAATCTGAAAATCTATTTTAAAGTCGGTTGAAAAGTCCATTGATTTGTGTTAAAATAAAACCGATCCTTGGCGTTTTTCATGGATAGAAAGAAAAGGAATGATGACAATGAACTGGAAATATCCCATTGAATATTATCGCGATCTGCGTCCGAATACCATTCGATCTGCAAAATATAAGCATTTGCTTTTGCTGTTGTATTGGCCGATCTACGGCTTGGTGTTCCTGACGCTTGAGCGGATCTGGCCGCATATCTGGCGTGCTGTTACGGGAAACGAATTGATCTATGACGAGGTCGTGTGG
>JAZOPW010000068.1:0-2493 GCA_045655785.1 Eubacteriales bacterium | reverse complement strand
CCCATCCAATCAGGGCATCCGGGAGGGGGCGGATAATCGCCCTCGCGTTGCATCAGGTCGGCGCGGTTGAGTGCCGCCGCCTCAATCTTGACCAGTACGTCCTCGCTTCCCATCACGGGATCGGGTACCTCGCTCCAATGCAGACTTCTATCTGTTTTATCAACTAAAATGGCTTTCATGTTTTTTCTCCTGTTCAAATATTATTCTTCTGTGACACCGCAACAACGCATCACCGTGCGGAACAGTGTCAACTCGTAATCGTAGGTATAAGGATTTTCATATTTGCCGCGTATCATATCTGCAAACGCTTGCATCATGCCGTCGTATCGGTCATATGGCTCCAATTCCAACAGAGTGGAGGTATCCCACCAGCGTTTTCCTCGCTCTGCTTCTTCGGTAGTATAGCGTAGGTCGGTTCTTCTGTCCGAGCCTCCCGCATCCACCTCAAAGGGCTTAAGCTCTACCGTTCCCTTGGTACCGCATACTACCAGCTGACGCCGATGGTAGCCGTTGTATTCGGCAGCGCAGGTCTTTACAAAGGACGCGCCTCTGGGGTATTTCAGTACCGCAAAGCCGTAGTCCTCACAATCCACACCGTTTTGATAGGTCGCCGTGTTGAGCGGAATGACCTCGTCGGGCTCTCCACCCATAAACTGCAAAACCAAATCGATGTCGTGACAACCAAGAAAATACATCATACCGCCCTGATGCTTTTTGAGCCACTCGTGCTTCTCCTTGGGATGACGCACACTCATCTGTGCCTCTACGGCGTAAACGTCGCCAAGCTCTCCGCGCGCAATCATTTCCTTGGTACGAAGCACGGCGGGATTGTAGCGGTACATATATCCCATCTGTAAAACCAGCTTATTTCTCCGCATGGTTTCCACCATATTCGCAAAGGATGCATACCCATGGCTACCAGGCTTATCCAAATGCACGTGGATTCCTCTTTCGGCAAACAGCTGTGCGTATTCGGTAGCACGCTCCTCCTCGCACTCCACAGCAACTGCCTCTAAATCGGGCATGGAAAGCACTTCCTCCAACGAATATTGCTTTAATCCTTGATATTCGGGCTTCTTCAACCGATCCAAATACGCAGGGTTCGGCTCGCACACACCAAGCACCTCAAAGGCATCCAGCCCTCGCATACATTTCATCGTAGCGCCTGCATGGTCGTGTCCCATGCCAACCTGAATGATTTTAATCGGCTTCATACGTTTTTCCCCTGTTCTTCTGCTTGGCACAGCTTGTTCCACTCAATTGCAAGACCGTCGCGGATCGAAACGAAATCTGCGGACGTCAGTCCCGTTGCCGCCAAAATTTTAGAGTTGTCGATCACACGGTCAAACCTTCTGTCGTAGATCCATCTACACTTGTCTTTCTCGCGGCATCCGGGAAAATGCTCCACAAATGCATCTTCGGAGCACCACACCACCTGTAAGCCTGTCAGGTCGGTATAGATCTGTGCCACTTGCTCCCATGTCAGGTTTTGCGCAGAGGACACCGTATACGATTCTCCGTAGGTATGGGGCTTGAATAGCAGGTTTGCAATCAGCTTTCCGCTATTCCCCGCCCAGTCAAGTCCTGCTCTCAAGCTCTTGTCGGAAGCGGGAATATATAGAGGCTTACCGCTTTGGACCGCCTTCATCACTGCTTTTCCACCATACATATACAGATCCAATCGATACTGAGAAAACGAAATAACAGGGCGAACAACGGTCCATGGCTGTCCTTGACATTCCGTTTTCAAAAAATCCTCGCATTTCGATTTGGGAATGGCATAGTTCTCGTTTGTAAGCAGGTCTTCATCGTCACTGACATCGTACAACCTTGGGGATTCCTCGGTAATGGGATGCTCCAGATCGGCGTACACGCGGTAGGACGACAAAAAGATGAGATGGTCGGTGTTATTGATCAACAGACCGTGCACCTTTTTATATTCGTCCAATGTTTTGTAATGAATAAAATTGACGATTCCATCATAGTGCTGCTTTGCAAACAGCTCGGTCAGCAGCTCGTTGGTGGCAAGCGATTGAATAAAGTGCAAATTCGGATGATGACTGACCTTTTCCTCGGGACAGATCACGTCCACCTCACAACCCAAGCGTAACAGCTCGTTGGCCGTATG
Organism: Eubacteriales bacterium; assembly: GCA_045655785.1. Lineage (GTDB taxonomy): Bacteria > Bacillota > Clostridia > Oscillospirales > CAG-272 > UMGS1865. The sequence continues at coordinate 365 of JAZOPW010000068.1, read as the reverse complement.
CGTTCCAAGCGTACCTCCACCTGCGATTAACAATACTTTTTTCTGTGCGTTTTTCATATTCTTTAATCCTTTCCACACGATTCCATATACCAAGCTGTATTTTTAAATAATAAATTGCAGAATAATTGAACTCAAAAAGTAATCTGTTTTATAATTGCGTTCATTTGATCAAGCTTTCGCTCCATGTCGGCAACCAATGCGAACTGGTTGCGGGCGCGATCCAGGTTGTGACCCGGGCGATGCACCTTGAAGTAAACGTCTCCCTCCAAATAGTCGGTCAGGAAGCGCATACCGCATTCCAGCGTCATCATCATAGCGCCAACGGGGAGAAGCTCGATCTCCTTTTCGGTGAGACTGCCGTTGCA
>JAZOPW010000067.1:0-2443 GCA_045655785.1 Eubacteriales bacterium | reverse complement strand
CGACTTGCTTGCCATGCTGGTTGGCGGTGTGATGGCGGCTCTGTTCGGATTTTTGATCGGACTTCCCACCCTGCGACTCAAGGGCGACTATCTTGCGATCGTGACGCTGGCGTTCGGGGAGATCGTGCGTACCATTTTTCGCAATCTTTATCCCGACGTATTCGGCGGTGCCATGGGAATGAGCACCAAGACCTACGGCAAAAAGCTGTATATCATTGCGCTGATCGCGGTGCTGGTGGTGGTTTTCGTATCACAGAACCTGATGCGCTCCAAGCACGGACGTGCCATTCAGGCAATCCGTGACAACGAGATCGCGGCGCGTGCGATGGGTGTCAACGTGACCTATTATAAGCTTGCCGTATTTGTGATCGCCGCGTTCTTTGCAGGCATTGCGGGTGTGATCTATGCGCACAACACCTCGCTTGTCAGCTATGGATTCTTCTCGTATAACTACTCGATCGAGATTCTCGTGATGGTGGTTCTTGGCGGTATGGGTAACATCAGCGGTTCGCTGATTGCCGCGGCGGCACTTACCTTTATCAACTTTACTCTGACCGACAAGCTTTCGGGTGACCTGGCGGCGCTGAAGTTCCTGATCTATGCGCTGATCCTGATTTTGATGGTCATGTGGAACAATGCGCCCAAGCTTGCGGGTCTGCGTGAGCGCTTCAACCTCAGAGCCCTGACCGGCTGGATCACCAAAAAGGTTCTTCGCATGAAGCACAAAACGCCCGAGGGCGGTGTCGAGCCTCCCACGAATGCTGCGTGGGATAAGATCCCCACCAAGATTCCGATGGATTCGATTCTTTCTACCGACATTACACCGGATCATGCCTTTGACCCCGATAAGCCCGAGAAAGGAGACCGCAAATGAGTGAATATATGTTGGAAACACGAGAGCTTGGCATTTCCTTTGGCGGTTTGAAGGCGGCACAGGACGTCAATCTCAAAATCAAAAAGAATACGCTTTACGGCTTGATCGGACCCAACGGTGCGGGCAAGACCACGGTGTTCAATATGCTCACGGGCGTATATAAGCCCACCACGGGTGCCTTTTATCTGGACGGTGAGAACCTGACGGGGAAGAGCGCGATCGAGATCAATAAAAAGGGAATTGCGCGTACCTTCCAAAATATCCGTTTGTTTTCCAATATGTCGGTGATCGACAACGTGCTGGTCGGAATGGGAAATCAGTCTAAATGCAATCTGTTTGAAAGTATTTTCCGTTTGCCGCGTTATTGGAAGACCGAAAAGGAGCTGCGTGCCAAGGCGAGAGAGCTTTTGCGCGTGTTCGGTTTGGACGAGGAGCGCCGCACGGTGGCGTCGAATCTTCCCTACGGAAAACAGCGCAAGCTTGAGATCGCAAGAGCGTTGGCGACCAATCCCAAGCTTCTGCTCCTGGATGAGCCTGCCGCGGGCATGAATCCACAGGAAACGGCTGAATTGATGGAGACCATTCGATTTGTACGCGATCATTTTGACATGACCATTCTGCTGATCGAGCATGATATGAGCTTGGTCTCGGGTATCTGTGACGAATTGACGGTGTTGAATTTCGGTATGACTCTGGCACACGGAGCGGTTTCCGAGGTTCTTTCCAACCCCGAGGTCATCAAGGCATATCTTGGCGACGATTGATCAAAGAAAGGCGGATATGCGGTATGGCTTTATTAAAGGTTGAAAATTTAGAGGTTTCTTACGGCTTGATCAAGGCGATCAAGGGCGTAAGCTTTGAGGTAAATGAGGGAGAGGTGGTCTCCCTGATCGGCGCGAACGGTGCCGGAAAAACCACCATTATGCATGCGCTTTGCAATTTGATTCCCAAAAACGCGGGCAAGGTAACCTTTGACGGACACGACGTGACAGGTGTTGCGGCACACAAGCTGGTGCCGATGGGAATTGCCCAGGTGCCTGAGGGAAGAAGAATTTTTCAGGAGCTGACGGTTGCCGAAAATCTGCGTCTTGGCTCCTATACTCGCCGCGACAGACAGGAGATCGAGGATACGCTTGAAAAAATGTATCTGCGTTTCCCGATCTTAAAGGAACGCTCCAAGCAGATCGCGGGTACGCTTTCGGGCGGTGAGCAGCAGATGCTTGCCATGAGCCGTGCGCTGATGTCGCACCCCAAGCTGCTCCTGTTGGACGAGCCGAGTATGGGACTGTCTCCCTTGTACGTCAGCACGATCTTTGATATGATCAAGCAGGTCAATCAAGAGGGAACTACTGTGCTTTTGGTCGAGCAGAACGCGAAAAAGGCACTCGCAATTGCCGACAGAGCCTACGTTTTGGAGATCGGTAAGATCGCCAAGAGCGGTACAGGCGCCGAGCTTCTTGCCGACGACAGCATCCGCCGTGCCTATCTCGGCGGTTGATTGGATTGAATGAGAATTTTTGTGGGGGAAGGGAAAACTTTTGAAAAAGGTTTCCCTTCCCCCACGCCCCC
>JAZOPW010000066.1:0-2153 GCA_045655785.1 Eubacteriales bacterium | reverse complement strand
GCTGGACTCAAAATCCAGTGGTAGCGATACCGTGTCGGTTCGACCCCGACCACCGGCACCAAACGAACAAAGCGACAGTCTTACCTTAGGGTATCGGCTGTCGCTTTTGTTTTTGTCTTTCGGTTCTGCTTTGGAGCTTTGTTGCATAGAATACAATATTCCAGACATCAAAGAAACGGAGAATCTGATCATGACAGAACCCAAAATGATTTTAAAGACCCTGGCGCGTGACGGACGTGCCTGCGCGGAGCTTTTGCGCGATGCGGTTTGTGACGGTTGCCGCACCTGCGTGTCCGAAATTTCCGACATCAACCGTCGCGCATTGCTTGAGCTTTCGGAGTATGAGCGATTGGTATTGATGAAAAAAGAGCCGTCGGTCGCCCTTGGCGGTGTACAGGCTCTTTGTGAATGTATCTCATTGGCTTTTTCGGCGGCGATGCTGATCGGAGAAGGGCTTCCGTACCTGCCGCCGCTTGCATCTGCCGTAACAACGAACGCAAGCCTTGCCGCATATCCCGAGCAGATTTTAGAGGCTCCGAGGGCGGTTCGTCCCTTCTCCTGGCATGCCTGTGCCAACAAGGGAAGGGGAGAGCAGGCACTGCTCCTGACCAATTTTTGCTCTGCCGAAACGGGGGCGAGACTGTATCCGTTGGTCTTTTCTCTTGAGACGCATCGCAATGCTCTGGAGCGAACCTGCGGCGTGTTGGTCGGATCGGTCACGGCGATCGAATGAGAAAACAGGCAAAAAAGGGAACAGAAAAAGAGAAAAAGAGAAAAGAGACAACGGGAAAAGAATTTTTCAAAAAATATTGACGAACCGCTTTTTTCGTGATATAATTGATAAGATAAAAGACAGATAACAAACAGGAGGTCAGATATGACACTTTATGAGGATTTAAAATGGAGAGGTCTTGTTCAGGACATTTCCGATCCGAAATTGATTGATAAATTAAATGCGGGAGGGATGACCTTCTATATCGGTACCGACCCCACGGCAGACAGTCTGCATCTGGGACATTATTCCTCCTTTTTGATCACGCGCCGTCTGGCGGCGGCAGGGCATACCCCCCTGTTGCTCGTTGGTATGGCAACGGCTTTGATCGGTGACCCTCGCGGAACCGTCGAGCGCAAGCTTTCTGATCGAAACGAGGTCATGCATAACTACGAATGCCTGAAAAATCAGTTGCAAACCATCTTCCCCTATGAGGTGGTGAACAACTACGATTGGGTCAAGGATATCAATGTGATAGAGTTCTTCCGTGACTACGGAAAATATATCAACGTGGGTTATATGCTTTCCAAGGATCTGATCCGCCGACAGATGGAAAGCGGTATTTCCTATGCGGAGTTTTCCTATATGCTGATCCAGGGTCTGGACTTCAAGTACCTGCACGAAAACCGCGGCGTTGATCTGCAGGTGGCAGGCTCCGACCAATGGGGCAACATTACAACGGGTATCGAGCTGATCCGTAAGACCACGGGCGACGAGGTCTACGCCATGACGATGCCGCTTGTGACCGACTCGCACGGCAACAAGTTCGGAAAGAGCGAGGGCAATGCGGTATGGCTGGATAAGAACAAGACAAGCTCTTATGAGCTGTATCAGTTCCTGCTCAATTCCGAGGACAGCATGGTGATCGAATACCTCAAGAGATTGACCTTCCTCTCGCGTGAGGAGATCGAGGAGATCGAGGTAGAGCACAATGCGGCTCCCGAAAAGCGTCTGGCGCAAAAGAAGCTTGCCGAGGAGATTCTGAACGATCTGCACGGCGAGGGCGCTTACGAGTCTGCCGTCCGTATCAGCGAGCAGCTGTTTGCGGGCAACATCAAGGAGATCCCCGTCAAGGATCTGTTGGCAGGGCTCAAGGACGTACCGCACTTTGAGACCGAGGGCGGCAATATCATGGACGTTCTGGTTGCGGCAAAGATCTGCTCCTCCAAGAGAGAAGCGCGCGAGTTTATCTCCAACGGCTCTCTGTCGCTCAACGGCGAGGCGATCAAGTCTTTGGATCTGACCGTTTCCGCCGAGAACGCGCTAGCAGGCAAGTACGTTGTCGTGCGCCGCGGCAAGAAGAAATACTATCTTGGTGAAGTAAAATAATAAAACAGTTGTTAGAATTGAACACAAAACAGGGGCGATTCCATGGTTGATG
>JAZOPW010000065.1:0-2076 GCA_045655785.1 Eubacteriales bacterium | reverse complement strand
GGACGCGATAATCGGTGCGCCCGCCTTCTTGTCGGTGGTAGTATAAAGCGCGTTCCATCTCTGTGCGCTCCATGCGTTCAGATCTCCGGATTCGCCCGTATGATCCTTTACCGCATAATAATTCACATAGTGGCTATCCGTATCGGTTACCACATCATCAATCATAATTCCGGGAATTTCACTATAATCGGTATGATAGGAATTGCAAACCTCGATCACCATTATAATGCCATCAACGATCATCATAATGCCCGAAGCAACGCTCATCATTGTGCTTGCCACCATAGTGATTTTTGAGTTTACCATATCCAACGCAAACTTCGTTACGGTGTCAATTTGATCGGTAAGTGTCTGATAAATTGCCTGCAACTCCTGATTTTCACTGTTGCCGTTCAGAAGAAGCTCATACGTCTTGGAGGCTTCCCCGTTTGCATTTGTCACGTTATGAAGCTCCTGCAAGGAACGCAACGTAGTATCCTTGAGCAGCGCCGCCTCTGTTCCCTCCGTTTCTATTCCTGCCTTCTTCCAAATCGGCATTGCGATCATCGCAAGACCTGCAACGCCCTGAATCGAGCGCAACGCAATACTCGTTGTTGAATCGAGTTTCTTTTCTCCGTACCAGCTATTGTCACCCGTACAAGTAAATTTGCCAAGGGCCGCACTTGTCAAGGCAACGCTGTTTTCAAACAGCAAACGGTCTACACCATAATAAACCGAGATATCGCCTTTGATATCCAGATCCGAAAATACGCCCAAAATCAGATCTTCATAACACTCAATCCCCTCTGCATCACCTGCCGCAAATGCAATCAGATCTCTCAGCCCCACAAATTTCAAAATGGCGCGCTGACCTGCGGACATCGCTGCAAGCAGGGGATAGAACTCCTCGGTGTCGATCTCATCGGGATCCTGAATGAAAAATTCGAGAAGCGACTTTCCGTTATAGGTGTAATCGGAAAGCGTGTCGTAGAGCATCATCTCCCGTGCGTACTCGGTAGGAATCGCATCGTTTGCTTCCGCAAGACTCATATCGTCCGTGATCTCGAGCGAATCAACGATTGGTTTTCCTTTTTCAATATATTCGCACAATGCTTCACTGATTTCCTCAAACGAATCAAACATATAGTCTGCAGCGTCACTATACAGAAGCTCGTCATATTCGCCGTAGGGATCCTGTGTCTTAAGCTTTGCAAGCCAGGAGGTTGTTGCTCCATAATCGGTGCATGCCAATGCAAGACCGTTATAAATGATGTTTCCGATTTTCGAATTTCCCTGTAAAAATATCTTCTTGAGGAGATCCTTGCTTGGCGCAGTATCCCCGAAAAACAGGTCTGCAAGCGTTTTCCCCGAGTCGTCCTCTACAAAATAACCAAAGATCTTGTATGCTGCAAGTGCACCCTTATGTCCTGCAGCGTAGTTGGTACGAGCCTCGGTGATGCTTTCGGCAAAGGAGGCGATAATAGCGTCAAGTGCCTCACTCTTTTTTGCAACCATCTCTTCATAATCCGATATAGTATATCCACCGTTCATCTGCATCAGCGCGACGTCGGTGATTGCCTCGTTTGGATTCGTCGTGGTCTTATAGCCGATATAAACGCAATCTTTTCCTGTTCTCTGATTGAGGTCTGTATCGACAACGGTATACCCGTTGTCGATCAGCCACTGCTTTGCTTCTGCCGCCGTTGATGCCGTGCTAATGCGGAGCTCCTTGATATAGGTCTCCTGCCTTGCCGCAAACACCGACAGCGGAAGCGCCATCATCAACATCAGAATTGCGAGAAAAAAGCTAACGATTTTTATGCTTTTTTTCATTGCTTTTACCCTTGTAAAAAGCAGATTACTCCTTGTAAAAACAGATTATGCTTCTGCTACGGAATCTGCCGTTTCCTTTTTCTTTTTCATCTTGCCTGCACCAATCACGCCAAGGCTGCCGATTGCAACACCGCCAAGAAGTCCAAATCCCGTGAACATAAAGAGCTGTCCGCCCGAGAAGGTGGATGCCGTCATAGAAAGGCTGTGATCTCTTTCATAGAAAATGTAGGTGGCGGTTGCGGTTTTCTTGAACTGATAGCGGTT
>JAZOPW010000064.1:0-7523 GCA_045655785.1 Eubacteriales bacterium | reverse complement strand
GAAATTATATCAAGTATTTTTAAATTGATTGAAGATTTAGCTAAAAAATCGATTGAATCTGCTTCTAAGTATAAAAATTTAAAAAAGACTCTTTGTTCTTTAAAGAAGAATAACGGTGATGCAAAAAAAATAAAAGAATTAAAAAAGCAAATGAAATCGCTAACATCCAAAAAATCGATTTTTGGAGGAAAAGTTGCATTAATAATTAATATAATTAATGTAATACTTATTATCCTTCCTTTTTTGGTGATTATTTCTTGTTATGGAAATTCTCTTTTTTATTTCATAGCAATTGTCTTAGTAGAAATGTTTATATTTATTATTGATAGCGCTATTTCCCATTTTTTATCATACATTACTGCTGCAATTGGCGGAATTGGAATTATTTTTGGATGGGCAGCTGGTGCTGTTATAAGTCTTGCACTTAATGAATTTTTTTCAGAAAGTAGAAAAGAAAAAATTGCAGATTATATGACAAATAATATCAAGAAATATTCGAAAATAGCTTTTTCTATAATGCTAAATTTACTTATGAAAGGATTTATTGTATCAATATAATAAGTTGAGAAATAAAAATGTTAGTGCTAATACATAGTATCTCTGATGTAGTATTGATGTTGAGAAATTTGCTTTTTGTAAATATAACATGGATTTTAGTTTTAATTGCTGGATTGCTTTTTTTATGGCAAACTAAAAAGTTGACATATGATCATATTTACCGAGCAAAAATATTTTTTGTGACTGTATTGTATTCCACTTTGATTTTTGTCGCATTTACTCCTATATTGGGAACTGTGATTTGGTTGGTTACTTTTTTTCCATTGTTTCGGATCACCCTAAAATTAGACGATTTTCTTTATCAGGTGAATGGGAGAGAAAAACCAAGCTTTACGGAAAAAAGTGAGAATGATTTCAAGCAGTTGAATATGGTTAAAAAGCATTTTTCGCAAAGGCGACTGTGTCGTAAGCATTGCAGTTTTGGCGCGGCTTTGAAGCTATATAGTGAATATAAACAAGCAATATCTCCTTTTTACAAAAAACATAATTTGCACCCCAAATTATCTCCGTTTTTAGGAATTGCTTGCATGTACACCTCTCTGTATTGGTATGTTGGAATGCCCCAAACCGGTATTGATATTTTAGATGTTTGTAATTTTTTTTTAATTCCAGTGGGTGTATTTTGCACGCTAATCCTATTCGCTTTGTTTTATTCTGTAGAGAATATTGTTACTTATTCTACGTTTAGACATGTCATTTTTTGGATTGGAATTATACTTTTAATTGTTATAACTTATTTTTTGATGTTTTTTGGATGGTTACTGGATTGACTTATTATTAGCATATCATTTTCTCCGCACTTGAAAGGATTCTTCAGAATCTGCGTTGGGTGCGGAGTTTTTCTTGACAAAAAGTGGCTGATATGATATAATAAAAATGCAAACGGCAACCCGCAAAGCTATTTGGGCAATACTCTTGTATGGGAGAAGGGCAGACAGCTTAAAGCATTTGGTGCGAATACCTACAAGTATAACAACGAAGGCATTCGTATTCAGAAAACCACGAGTAGTGAAATTCATGACTATATTCTCGATGGCACAAACATTGTTAAGGAAATCGTAACCGATATTTGCAACTGCCCGAAGTACATTAACGAGTACCTGTACGATTTGGATGGTACGGTTTGCGGTCTGAAACACAACGGTATTGCATATTATTTCTATAAGAACCTGCAGGGCGATGTTATTGCAATTACCGATGATACGGGAGCAACCGTCGCAAGATATACCTACGATGCGTGGGGCAAGTGTACGATCACTTCCGACACCACTTCTATAGGCATCGCTACTATCAATCCGTTTAGATATCGTAGCTACTACTATGATGCGGAGACAGGGCTATATTATTTGCAGAGCAGATATTATAATCCCGAAATTGGTCGGTTTATCATGATCACACCAAAGAGGATGCTGATTTCAAAAGCCAATCTTTAATGCAGATAATTGATGTTTACCTCGGTGTCATCCACCTGCAAGCCGTTTTCTACGTAGTCACCGAGCTTTTCCTTGATTTCGGTGTAGGCAAGTGATGCATATGAGTCTAATACAGGCGGCATTCCGTTAAACAGCACGCGCCAGAGCATATGCGCGCCGACGTAACCCGCCAAGGGCGTACTGTGCTGATGAGTGTCATTTTCACAGAAATCATCCTTGGAGATGCCGCTTTTGATCAGCGCGTCAATTTCGCCCTTCCAATTGATGTAGTGAACCGATGGATATTTGCTTGCGGCATTTGCGCCTTGACTCTCGTTGTGGGCGGGGAAGATGGCGATCGGGGTGTTGGATTGCTTGCAAGCCTCCACGTAATCACCAAAGGCATTGACGTCCCCTGTGCCGTAAAATCCGCACATAATGACCGCCGCATACTCTCCGTTTTCCATCGAATCAAGATATCCGCTCCAGGATTTGGAGACCGTCGCATATCCCACCGATATAGCTATGACCTCGTAGTTGTCACGGATATTTGCGTTGCACATATCCTGTAGGATTCTGCCGACCTTGGACGATCCTATAAAGCTGTTCCCGAGGATCAGGATCGGCTTCCGCGCAGGCTCCGGCATCATCATCTCGCCCATTTGAATGGATTCGGAGATACGGCTTGGATTTTGTATGTATAGGAGCTTTCTTGACAGGAAGTCATCGGTATCGGTGTAGCCGACTTGCAGTGTGACCGTGCGTTCGGTGGCTCCTGCCGTGTAGGTATAGACAAAGCGTTGCAGAAATCTCTTTTCTACCGTGTTGGCAGAGGGATCTACCAACAGTGATCTTTCGCAAACAACAAGACCATCGCTTGTGGTTTCGGACTCTTCCAGGGTCATGTCAGAGAAGTCGTTCTCCTCGTTCGAATTCAAATAGCCGATCTCCTCACCGTCGCGCAGGATCACATACCCACTTGTCATGGTTCCGGAGAGCGTCCATTCTGATGAGAAGGGAAGAGAGAGCATAATGTTGTCGGTTTTAAACCCAAAGTTGACATTCTTGATGGATTTTGCCGTGCGGCGCTCCAACGTTTTGTAATCGAAATCTTCGAGGTTGGCGTTATCCGTGACTTCAGAGGTCGTGTCGCCGGAATCATCCGTGTTGGGATCGTTGGTTTGGCAGGCGGGGAGCGAGAACAGGATGCCGACAAGGCATAACAGACAAATCAGACGTTTCAGATTCAAGGTGCTTTTCTCCGTTTCTATTGTATTTATCTGACACTATTATAACGCAGAATCTGCCGAAAGTCAACCTGCTTGCCTAAATATGCTGTTTTTTTCATACCTTTGAGTTGAAAATCCAGACATCCTATTTACTATTTGACAAATTTATGATATAATAGGGTATCAATTCTATAAACTTGAATTTGAAGAAGAATAAATATAAAATTATTTTGATCGTACAAAATGTAGGGGACAAATATGAGTAGATCATTTAAACAAGTCTTAATGGATATTGTAGGCAGAGAACTTGAAAGCAAGGGGTTCGAGCTTGCTCTTTGCAAGTGTTATCATGGATATCCTATTTATCATAGAAAAAGTGACAGCTATATAGAAATTATACAGTTTGGCAAAGACCGTTATGAGCCAAGTATTATCGTTTCTTGTTCGATTGTATATTTAGGTGTCGATGAAGAAAAATCAAATATTGACTATCCTTTTTTTCGCGAGTTTTCAGGTGGCGATCTAGCGAAAATAAGTGTGGATGATTGTAAAGATAAGTTTTTCCTGAAAGGACACCTTCGCGAAATTTTCTATTTTGGAGATGTTTATTTAGCTCTTGGCTGCGGCATTGTAGCCGTGTCAAGTGGAGCAAAAAAACCAGTTGGAATTAGAATTAAAAGATGCTCAACGGAAACATACGAAAAAGTGGCAAGATTAATTGTGAAACGCATTGAGTCAGCATACACATGGCTGACAAAGAAAAGAGCCGAGCAACATATCATACCATACCAAAGAATTGTTGAAGTTATGAACGATAAGCATCTTGATTTTGGTGAGAGTAAAGATGTTCGCGCGGTTATCTATTCCAAGATACCAGATCAAAGATATGTAATAATTTACGACGAAAGCAAGGAAATTTTTACCTATGTACTTGAACGCATAGCCCCCTACGATGAAGTAGAATGGCGGTGTGTTTGTCATAGATATGATGCTTTGCCTGCCTATTGGTCCGCAATTAAAGCTGCTGGTGCAAGTTTTTTTGGTACGTTTGACGAGGTGATGAAAGAAATTAAATCAGAGCCAACATACAAAGAATACTTCGTTTAGGCAAATATTTTACAGTATTACAATTGCTTTTGATATATTGCAATAAGCCCAAACGATTTTTAAGGGAGAGTCTTGACGTCTCTCCCTTTTTTAGTTGGTTTTCAAGAAAAAGTTGAGCGATTTTCAACATTGCGCAAACGAGCCAAAAATAGTCAAAAAAATATCGAAAAACGTGTAAAAATCTTCAAAAAAGGTCTTGCATTTCGGTTTTTTGTGTGATACAATGATAATGTAATGTATAAAAAATATTTGGAGGGTACAATCATGGCTAAAACCAACATTGTCGATTGGGAAACAATCACAAACTTTGTAATCGATTCTTTCGTAGGATACGGAATTCCGCGCGAGGATGCCGAGATCTGTGCCGACGTTCTTCTGGAGTCGGATAAAAGAGGTATCGAGTCCCACGGATGCAACCGTTTCAAGCCCGTTTACCTTGACAGAATCAAGGCGGGAATCCAGAACCCCATCACCAACTTTGAGGTGATCAAGGAAACCGAAACCACCGCTGTTGTGGACGGCCACGACGGTATGGGTCAGGTCATCGGCTACAAGGCGATGAGCATGGCAATCGAAAAGGCAAAGAAATACGGTATGGGTATGGTCGTTGTACGTAACTCCTGCCACTACGGTATCGCGGGCTACTACACCTCGATGGCAGCAAAGGCAGGCTGTATCGGTTTGACCGGTACCAACGCGCGTCCCACCGTTGCGCCCACCTTTGGTGTGGACGGTGCTTTCGGAACCAACCCCCTGACGCTGGGTGTTCCCACCGACGAAGCCTTCGACTTTAACTTTGACGCCGCATCCTCTACCTACCAGAACGGTAAGCTGGTGTACTACGCCCGTATCGGCAAGGATGCTCCCAAGGGCGCGCTTGTCGGTCTTGACGGCGAGGCTTACGAGGGAACTGCTGACGAGGCTCTCAAGGCGATGGCACGCGGCGAAGCTGCTCTGTGCACGCTTGGTGGCCCCGGTGAGGAGGGCTGTGGCTACAAGGGCTACGGCTTTGCAATGTTCGTTGAGCTTCTTTCTGCGGTTCTTGCAAACGGTCACTACGGTAAGTACCTGACCGGTAAGGACGAAAACGGAAACAAGCGTCCCTTCGGTCTGGGTCACTTCTTCATCGCGATCGACACCGATCACTTCCTTGGCGAGGATGCTTGCCGCAAGAACGCGGGTGACATCATCCGCGAGGTTCGTTCCACCAAGAAGGCTCCCGGTGCCGAGCGCATCTACACCGCGGGCGAGAAGGAATATGAGATCCGTCTCGCGCGTCACGCAGGCGTTCCGATCAACGAATCGGTACAGAAGGAATTCATCGCCGTTCGCGACGAGCTGGGTCTGAGCTACAAGTTCCCCTTTGAGGACTAATTTGAATAGAGGGTAGAGAAGCTATGAATATCAGAGAAGAATCGCTGAAAAAGCATTATGAGTGGAACGGTAAGATCGAGGTGGTCTGCCGTGTTCCCGTAGAGAACAGACAGGATCTTTCGTTGGCCTACACGCCCGGCGTTGCGGAGCCTTGCCTGGAAATTCAAAAGGACATCAACAAATCCTATGAGCTGACCCGCCGCAACAATCTGGTTGCCGTTATCACCGACGGTACCGCTGTTTTAGGTCTTGGCGATATCGGCCCCGAGGCAGGTATGCCTGTTATGGAGGGTAAGTGCGCACTGTTCAAGAGCTTTGCGGACGTGGATGCCTTCCCGATCTGCATCCGCTCCAAGGATGTGGACGAGCTGGTTCGTACCATTTATCTGATCTCGGGCAGCTTCGGCGGTATCAACCTGGAGGATATCGGTGCACCCAGATGCTTTGAGGTTGAGCGCAAGCTGAAAGAAATCTGTGACATTCCCGTATTCCATGACGACCAGCACGGTACCGCAATTGTGGTTGCCGCAGCCCTGATCAACGCGCTGAAGCTGGTTAAGAAGGAGATCGGTGAGGTTAAGGTCGTGATCAACGGTGCAGGTGCCGCAGGCTGTGCGATCGGTAAGCATCTGTTGAACATCGGTGTCAAGGATCTGACCATGGTAGACCGCTTCGGTATCATCTGCCGTGGCATGGAGGGCTTGAATGCTGCTCATGCTGAAATCGCAGAGATGACCAATCCCCGTATGCTGCGCGGCAATCTTGCCGATGCTATGAAGGGCGCGGACGTGTTCATTGGCGTATCGGCACCCGGTATCGTCAGCGAGGAAATGGTTCAGTCGATGAACCGCGACGCCGTTGTTTTCCCGATGGCGAACCCCACCCCCGAGATCATGCCCGACCTCGCCAAGAAGGCAGGTGCGCGTGTGGTCGGTACGGGTCGTTCGGATTTCCCCAACCAGATCAACAATGTGCTTGCATTCCCTGGAATCTTCCGCGGTGCGCTTGATTGCCGTGCTTCTTGCATCAATGAGGAGATGAAGGTTGCAACCTCCTTTGCCCTGGCTTCGCTCATTCCCGATGAGGAGCTGACCGAGGAGAACATCATCGCTCCCGCATTGGATAAGCGTGTGGCACAGGTCGTTGCTGAGGCTGTTATCAAGGCAGCTCGCGAAACCGGCGTTGCAAGAATTTGAGCTTGATCCGCTTTTTTTGAGAGACTTCTTTTTCAAAGGAGTCTCTCCTTGTTTGAACAAGGAAGATTAAAAGGGAGTACTGTTATGACATTGCCTAAAAAAACAACGCATGATCCCGCCGTTATATGGTATCTGTTAAAGGATTATCTGATCATCACCTTTGGTGCGATCATGGCTGCCGGCTCGATCTACTTTTTTATGCTTCCGAGCAATCTGGTTGTGGGAAGCGGCACTGCGCTTGCCTTGATCGCCTCTAATTTTATTCCATTGCCGGTCTCGGTGTTAAATCTGTTGCTTAACGTGTTTCTGTTGATCCTGGGATTTTGGTTGATTGGCCCCGAGTTTGGAGCCAAAACCGTATATGCGGCGCTCCTATTGCCGGTCTCCTTGGGTGCATTTGAAATATTTTTCCCGAATTTTCAGTCCCTGACACAGGATCCTGCAATCGATCTGGTCTGTCATATCCTTGTGGTGGGAATGGCAATGGCAATTCTGTTTTCCCGCAATGCCTCTTCGGGCGGATTGGACATCGTTGCCAAGATTATGAACAAATATCTGAAAATGGATTTGGGAAAAGCTGTTTCGATCTCGGGGGTGGTGGTGTCCTTGACATCTTTCCTCTGCTATGATACCAAAACCGTTGTGCT